>NZ_JBFWLZ010000002.1:0-40825 GCF_050251835.1 Diaphorobacter sp.
CGAACAGGACAGTGAAACAACTTCGCGCCGATGATAGTGCGGGTTCCCGTGTGAAAGTAGGTCATCGTCAGGCTCCTTCAGCCCCAAACCGCCCTCCCACTTAAACCGTGGGAGGGCGTTTTGCGTTATCGAGTAGACAAAAAAGACAAAATCGATGCCATGCAGCTTCAGGACATTCTTTATTCGCAAGGTTTTGGTACGCGCCGTATTTGTGCCGGATTGATTCAGCAGGGTTGGGTGGCAGTCTACGGCGCTGGCGCGGCAGAGCCAGTGGTATGTCTGAATGCTCTTCAGGACTTTGAAGTGGAAGGGCTGGTGATGCGGGTGCAGGGGGTGGACTGGTCCTACCAGGACAAGGCTTACGTAATGCTCTACAAGCCCGCTGGAACCGAGTGTTCCCAAAAGCCATCTGCCTATCCGAGCGTCTATACCCTGTTGCCTGCACCGCTGCGTCAAAGGCCCAGCAAAAGTGCCGTGGATGGCGTGCAGGCCGTCGGGCGCCTGGATCAGGACACGACAGGGTTGCTGCTGCTCAGTGACGACGGACAATTCATCCATCGCATGAGTTCCCCCAAAAAACACGTTCCGAAGGTGTACAGAGTGACTTCCAAGCACCCCATAAGCGGCGATCAGATCGAACGGTTACTTGCAGGCGTGGTACTGGACGACGACCCCCGGCCCGTTCGTGCCGCCGCTTGTGTTCAACTCGACGAGCACACCATGGATCTCGCCCTGACCCAGGGGAAATACCACCAAGTCAAGCGCATGATTGCCGCCGTCGGTAACCGTGTGGATGCGCTGCATCGGTCACGTATCGGTGGGTTGGAATTGCCTGCCGACATGCGTCCCGGTGAATGGCGCTGGTTGAGCCAAGAAGACATCGCACTGCTCACATAGTGCAAGTTGCCTCGGGTTTGGTGGTTCAATCTACGCAATCACCAAAGTGAACGGACGAGTCAACGTGAGGCGCAGTTGGCTATCTGGTTGGTGATCCGCATAGGGGTCATCATTTGACGCCCGCATTCGGGCTTTTTGTGCAAGGGGGCAGGGTGATCAATCAGATATCAAAACGCTTTGCTGGCATCTGTGTAGCAGCTTCGTTCATGGTGGGGGTTCATGCCACTGCGGCAGAGCCGCCGGTGTTCGTTCTCAACTCGTTGCAGGCGGACATTAGCGTCATCGACCCTGTGTCCTGGACTGAGGCCTCACGTATCGCCACGGGCAAGGAACCGCACCACCTCTATCTCACGCCAGATGAAAAATCGCTGATCGTAGCCAACGCCCTGGGCGACAGTCTGACCTTCGTAGACCCCGTGACTGCACAGGTGCAACGTACCGTGCGTGGCATCTTGGATCCTTACCACCTGCGCTTTTCGCCAGATATGAAGTGGCTGGTGACGGCGGCCAATCGGCTCAATCATGTGGATTTTTACCGCTGGAACGGCAAGGAGCCGACCCTGGTGCAACGTGTGTCCACCAGCAAAACGCCCAGCCATTTGTGGATCGACAGCGGCAGCCGCACGGTGTACTCCACGATGCAAGACAGCAATGAACTGGTGGCTATTGACATAGCCACCCAAAAAATCAAGTGGCGCGCCATTACGGGCGCGATGCCGGCAGATGTGTATGGCAGCCCCGATGGCAGACATGTTTTCGTCGGGCTGACGGGCAGCGACAGTGTTGAGGTCTTTGATATCTCCGGCGAGCAGCCCCGCAGCGTGCAGCGCATCAAGACTGGCAATGGCGCCCATGCCTTTCGGGCCGCGGGCGACGGCCGCCACTTGTTTGTGAGCAACCGGGTGGCCAACACTATCAGCAAGATCGACATGCAGACACAGCGGGTGGTGGATGTCTATCCGGCCCCCGGTGGTCCTGATTGCATGGATGTGTCGGCTGACGGGCGCTGGATTTATGTCAGCGCGCGCTGGGCGCGCAAACTGTTGGTGATTGACACTGCCGAGCGCAAGGTTGTGCGATCCATCAACGTTGGCAAGTCGCCGCATGGGGTCTGGACGCTCAAGCATGCCAAACGCTGAACACGGACATTCGGGTACAGGCAATCTGCGAAAAGTAGGATTTGCTATCGTATTTGTAGCTGTAGGCGCTTTATCTGCAAGCGCCAACGCCCAAACTGGTTGCAAGGGATCTGTTTATCTGACTTTTGACACCGGCCACATGGGCATTGCTCCGCTGGTGGTCGATGTGCTGCGTAGCCAGCAGATAAAGGTCACCTTTTTTGCCGCCGACGAGCGTACGCAAACCGGTGGCAGCAGCCTGGATGACGCCTGGGCACCCTGGTGGCGCGCGCGTGCCGCAGAGGGCCATGAATTTGCCTCACACACGCTGCACCACGTGTACTGGCGTGCCGATGGTGGCTCGGCGCAGCAACCCGTGTTCAGGGTCAAACCGTCGGCTGGCCCCGATGCGGGCCAGGAGTTCACCATGACCGGCGCGCAATATTGTTCGCAGATCCAGGCGGCGGCCAACCGCCTGCGCGATATGACCGGCAAGGAGCCGCTGGCGCTGTTTCGCGCGCCCGGTGGCAAGACATCGGCGCGTCTGCTGCAGGTAGGCAAATCATGTGGCTACACCCATGTGGGGTGGACGCCCGCTGGCTTTCTGGGCGACGAGCTGCCCAGCGAGGGTTACAGCAACAAGGCCTTGCTCGATCAGGCCCTGCGCACCATACGCGACGGAGACATCCTGCTGGCGCACCTGGGCATCTGGTCGCGCAAAGACCCCTGGGCGCCAGCCGTCCTGGAGCCCTTGATCAAGGGATTGAAAGAGCGCGGCCTGTGTTTTCGCACCTTGCGTGAGCACCCCCAATACGGAACGACACTCGGACAAAAGTGACATAGCCCGCAGCTATGCTGGCGGCTGCCGAACGCAATGCGATGGTGAATTCATGCCAGGTCTGACCCAGTTATTCGATAGTGCCCAGCAATGGCTGTTTGAGGTGCTGGTGCAGCCAGCGCTATTCACCCTCGGGTTGGCCAATGTGCTCGAGGACGGCTACGCCGCCACGGGTTGGCTGCTGGTCGGCCTGTTGCAGCTGACGGTGATGCTGGCGGTGATCGCCCCTCTGGAGCGTTGGCGGCCGGTAGAGCCGCTGCGCGATTTGGCCGCCGTACGGGTGGACATCATCTACACCCTCATACATCGGCTGGGCTTGTTCCGCCTGGCACTGTTCTTCGCCACCGAGCCACTATGGAATGCGCTGTTCGGGACTCTGCGCACGCATGGGTGGCAGACCATCCAGCTCGATGCCATCTGGCCCGGGGTGACAGACCTGCCTCTGGTCAGCCTGCTGCTGTACCTGTTGGTGTTCGACCTGGTGGACTACTGGATCCACCGGGGGCAGCACCGCTTTGAGTGGTGGTGGCGCCTGCATTCGCTGCATCATTCACAGCGGCAGATGACGATGTGGAGCGACAGCCGCAATCACTTGCTGGACGACCTGCTGCGCGACGCCATCCTTGTCGTCGTGGCGCAGTGCATTGGAGTGGCGCCGGGGCAGTTTGTAGCCATTGTGGCGCTCACCCAGCTCAGCGAGAACCTGCACCACGCCAACCTGCGCCTTTGGTTTGGCAGGGTGGGTGAACGCCTGTGGGTCAGCCCGCGTTTTCACCGTATGCACCACGCCATAGGCCTGGGCGATGCGTCCTCGGCGCTCGCGATGCAACCGCGTGCGGGCGTTCTGCGAGGCCACAATTTTGGCGTGCTGCTGCCCTGGTGGGATATGTGCTTTGGCACCGCCAACTTTGACCACCGCTACGAGCCCACCGGCGTGCGCGACCAGATACAGCCCGGCCCCGACGGCCGTGTGCGCGACTACGGCAGGGGTTTCTGGGCCCAGCAGTGGCGCGGACTGCAGCGCCTGGCAGGACGCGCCTGAGCCTGCAGGTTTTCAGGCAATGCCGCTATGCTCGCGTGCATGGGGCCTCTGATTGATTCCTTCTGGCGTGCGGCGGCTTATTGCCTGATTCCGCGCGTCATCACGCTGTCGCTGCTGCCGCTGGTCTTGATCACCCTGGTGGGCGTTGGCGGCGGTTATCTGTTTTGGGCCGACGCCGTCGCGTGGATGCAGGCCGTGCTGGAAGGCGCCAGCTGGCTGGAACCCTTGTGGAGCTGGCTGCACCTCTTCGGGGCCGACAACTTGCCGGTGGCGCTGGCGCCGCTATTGGTGTTGATGCTGGCCACGCCGTTGATCGTCATCGGCTGCGTGCTGGCGGTGGCTATGTTGATGGCACCAGCGATGGTGACGTTGGTGGCGCAGCGGCGCTTTGCCCTGTTGCAGCGCAAGCGCGGCGGCTCTTTGGTGGCCAGCGTGCTGTGGTCTCTGGGGGCGACAGCAGCAGCCCTGATCGCCCTAGTGCTCTCGATGCCGCTATGGCTGATACCGCCGCTGGTGCTGGTGCTGCCGCCGCTGATCTGGGGCTGGCTAACCTACCGCGTCATGGCGTTTGACGCATTGGCCGAACACGCCAGCAAGGCCGAGCGGCAGGAGATTTTCCAGCGACATCAGCTCAGCTTGTTGACCATCGGCGTGCTGACCGGTTTTCTGGGCGCCGCGCCCAGCATCGTCTGGGCGTCGGGGTTGGTGTTCGCGGCCGCGTTTTTCGTACTGGTGCCGCTGGCCATCTGGATCTACACACTGGTATTTGCCTTCGCCTCGCTGTGGTTCACCCACTTTTGTCTGGCAGCACTTCAGCAACTACGTGCGCAGCGCGGCGAGGTTCCGCCAGAATCCGGCCCTTCGGCGCTCGCGCCGCCCTCCTCAGAACCGCATCCCTCATGACCCCCACTTTTGGCCTCATCATCGTTGGCGACGAAATCCTCTCGGGCAAGCGCGCGGACAAGCATCTGCCCAAAGTCATCGAATTGTTGTCCGCCCGCGGCCTGGCGCTGACCTATGCCGACTACGTGGGCGACGACCGCCCGCGCATCACCGGCGCGCTGCAGCGCGCGTTTGCCTCGTCAGACATCGTCTTCAGCTGCGGCGGTATCGGCGCCACGCCCGACGACCACACGCGCCAATGTGCCGCCGCCGCGCTGCAGCGCCCGCTGGTGCTGCATCCCCGGGCCAAGGCGCTGATCACCGAGCGCATGCAGGAAGTGGCGCGCGAGCAGGGCGAGGCTTTCGACCCTGACCGCCCCGACAACCTGCACCGGCTCAACATGGGCGTTTTCCCCGAAGGCGCGCGCATCATCCCCAACCCGTACAACAAAATTCCTGGTTTTTCATGCGATGGCCCGGGGGGCGGCATGGTGCACTTCGTGCCTGGCTTTCCGGTCATGGCCTGGCCGATGATGGAGTGGGTGCTGGAGCACTACTGCGCCCAGTGGTTCAATCGCCAGCCTCGGATGGAGCACTCGGTGGTGCTCTATGGCGCCATGGAGGCAGCGCTCACGCCTCTCATGGAGCGCATCGAGGCCCGGCACCCTGGCATCAAGGTTTTCAGCCTGCCCAGCGTGGATCACCCTGTGCACGGCAGACATGTGGAGCTGGGCGTCAAGGGCGCAGCGGCCCTGGTGCCGGCCGCGTGGCAGGAATTGCACCAGGCGCTGCACCAAACAGGTGCAAGCATGGGCCCTGAAATGGTGCGTCATTTGTAAGAGAGGCTGCCACATGGAATCCCGCACGCGATTGGTGCAGCGATTGGGGTACGCTGCGGCAGCCTGCTGCAGCGGCCTGAGTGCAAGACTCTGTGCGCACCATGCTGGCATGCAAACTGCTTTTGTTTGCGCATCATTGTTGATGAGCACTTCTACCCCTGGAGAACCCTGATGGCCAAGACCGTTGCAGACGTGATGAACATGGTGAAGGACAACGAAGTCAAATTTGTGGACTTCCGCTTCACCGACACCCGCGGCAAAGAGCAGCACGTGACCGTGCCCGTTTCCCACTTCGACGAAGACAAGTTTGCCTCCGGCCACGCGTTCGACGGCTCGTCCGTCGCGGGCTGGAAGGGCATCGAGGCGTCGGACATGCTGCTCATGCCCGACCCGAACACCGCCAACATCGACCCGTTTTTTGAAGAAACCACGCTGATCCTGTCCTGCGACGTGGTCGAGCCCGCCGACGGCAAGGCCTATGACCGCGATCCGCGCTCCATCGCCAAGCGCGCCGAGGCGTATCTGAAGGCCTCTGGCATCGGCGACACGGCCTACTTCGGCCCCGAGCCCGAGTTCTTCATCTTTGACGGCGTGCGCTGGAGCACCGAGCCCCAGAACACCTTCTACGAGATCGAGGAATACGAAGCCCCTTGGAACACCGGCACCAAGTTCGATAGCGGCAACCGCGGCCACCGCCCCACCACCAAGGGCGGCTACTTCCCGGTGCCGCCGGTGGACAGCACGCAGGACATGCGTGCCGAAATGTCCCTGATCCTCGAATCCCTGGGCATCCCGGTCGAGGTGTTTCACCACGAGGTGGCTGGCGCCGGCCAAAACGAGATTGGCACCCGGTTCAGCACGCTGGTGCAGCGCGCCGACTGGACCATGCTGCAAAAGTATGTGATCCACAACGTGGCCAACGCCTATGGCAAGACCGCCACCTTCATGCCCAAGCCCTACCACGGCGACAACGGCTCGGGCATGCATGTGCACCAGTCCATCTGGAAGGACGGCAAGAACCTGTTTGCCGGTGATGGCTACGCCGGCCTGTCGGACTTTGCGCTGTACTACATCGGCGGCATCATCAAGCACGCCCGTGCCCTGAACGCCATCACCAACCCCGGCACGAACAGCTACAAGCGCCTGGTGCCGCACTTCGAGGCGCCAGTCAAGCTGGCGTACTCGGCCAAGAACCGCTCCGCGTCCATCCGCATCCCGTTCGTGGCCAACCCCAAGGGCCGCCGCGTTGAAGCGCGCTTCCCCGATCCGCTGATGAATCCCTACCTGGGCTTCGCGGCGCTGCTGATGGCCGGCCTGGACGGCGTGGAAAACAAGATCCACCCGGGCGAAGCCGCCACCAAGGATCTGTACCACCTGCCGCCCGAAGAAGACAAGCTGGTGCCCACCGTGTGCCACAGCCTCGATCAGGCGCTGGAAGCGCTGGACAAGGATCGCGCCTTCCTGACCAAGGGCGGCGTGTTCACCGACTCCATGCTCGACGCCTACATCGAGCTGAAGATGACCGAAGTCACCCGCTTTCGCATGGCGGTGCACCCCGTCGAGTTCGACATGTACTACTCGCTGTGACGGCACGGGGCGCGCGCCCCGCGGCATGTACCCAGGCGGCTTCGGCCGCCTTTTTTGTTGATGCGTATGCTTTCCCACATACCCCGCCGGCCTGCAATTGGCGCCACGCAATGATTGGGAGATACTCACCGGCGTCGCGCATGCGCCCACGCATGCCCTATGAGGAATTCGATGAAACGCACCTTGTTCGCCCTGACCGTCATTGCCGCCGCGCTGCAGCCCGCCTGGGCGCAAGACCGTATCTACCGCTGCGGCAATGAAT
The DNA here is from genome assembly GCF_050251835.1 of Diaphorobacter sp. NCBI lineage: Bacteria > Pseudomonadati > Pseudomonadota > Betaproteobacteria > Burkholderiales > Comamonadaceae > Diaphorobacter > Diaphorobacter sp. Next base: position 7,466 of record NZ_JBFWLZ010000002.1, read on the forward strand.
ACACCAACAACGCCGCCCAGGCCAAAGAGCGCGGCTGCAAGCTGGTCGAAGGCGGTAATGTCACGGTGCTGCAGGGCTCCCGCCCGCCTGCGGCTGCCCCGGCGACCAGTAGTGGCAGCAGCAGTGGCAGCGCGGCCAGCAGTTCACCCGCCAATGCGCCGCGCGTGGGCGCCGCCGACCAGCGCGCCCGCGACGCCGATGCGCGCGCCATCCTTGAAGACGAGCTGCGCAAGGCCGAGGCCCGCCTGGCCGATCTGCGCAAGGAATACAACGACGGCTCGCCCCAGCGCAGCGCGCTGGAGATGCGCAATCCCCAGGGCTACATCGAGCGCACGGCCGAGCTCAAGGCCAGCGTCACCCGGGCCGAGGCAGACGTGGCCAGCATCAAGCGCGAACTCGCGCGCCTGAACAAGTAAACCCGTCACACCAGCGTGGGCCAAAAAGGCACTCACACCCAGGAACCTGCGCCCGCGCCGCACTACCAGGCGCTGGATCTAGTCTCCACGCTGATCGCGGTTCTGCACCCGAACGGTGCGACGGTTTTCGTCAACGCCGCGCTGGAAACCGCCCTGGGCCTGTCGCGCCGCACGCTGGAGGGCGTGGATTTTTCCAGCCTCTTCACCGACCCGGTCATTTTGCAGACGGCGCTGTCCGGTGCGCGCGGACGCGATTTCGCGGCGCTGCGCTTCGAGGCCGTATTGCGCCGCCCGCCCCATGAGCCCCTGCCCGTGCACGCCAGCGTGGCCGTGGTAGAGCACAGCGGCGACGTTATCGTGGAGCTGTGGCCGCTGGAGGCCCAGGCGCGCCAGGACCGCGAAGAGCGATTGCGCGAGCAGGCGCAGGCCCACAAAGAGCTGATCCGCAACCTGGCGCATGAGATCAAGAACCCGCTGGGCGGCATACGCGGCGCCGCGCAGCTGCTGGAGATGGAGCTGGAAAGCCCCGACCTGGCCGAGTACACCCAGGTCATCATCCACGAGGCCGACCGCCTGCAAAGCCTGGTGGATCGGCTGCTGGCCCCGCACCGCCACCCGCATCTGGTGGGCGACGTCAACATCCACGAGGTTTGCGAACGTGTGCGCTCCCTGGTGCTGGCCGAGCACCCCCAGGGCCTGGCAGTGCAGCGCGACTACGACACCTCCATCCCCGAGTTTCGCGGCGACCGCGCGCAGCTCATCCAGGCGGTGCTGAACATCGTGCAGAACGCCGCGCAGGCGCTGCATGAGCGCATTGCCGCGGGCGACGCGGTCATCACGCTGCGCACGCGCGTGGCGCGGCAGGTCACCTTTGGCCGCCAGCGCTACAGGCTGGCACTGGAATTGCATGTCATCGACAACGGACCGGGCGTACCCGAAGCCATCAAGGAGCGGATTTTTTATCCGCTGGTGACGGGGCGGGACGGAGGATCGGGGCTGGGCCTGACGCTGGCGCAAACCTTTGTGCAGCGCCACCACGGCTTGATCGAATGCGAGAGCCAGCCAGGCTGCACCGACTTTCGCATCCTCATACCGCTGCCCTGATTGCGGCTGTGCACTACGGCCCAACATCAAAAGGAAGCTATAGCAATGAAGCCGATCTGGATAGTGGATGACGACCCCTCGATCCGCTTCGTCCTGGAAAAAGCGCTGGCGCGCGAGAACCTGCCCACGCGCAGCTTCACCCAGGCGCGCGAGGTGCTGGACGCCCTGGCGGACGTGGCCGCGGGCGACACGAGCCACCCGGGGCCGCAGGTGCTGGTGAGCGACATCCGCATGCCCGGCGCATCGGGTCTGCAGTTGCTGGAGAAAGTGCGTGCACTGCAACCTGGCCTGCCGGTCATCGTGATGACGGCGTACTCCGACCTGGACAGCGCCGTGTCTGCATTCCAGGGGGGCGCCTTCGAATACCTGCCCAAGCCGTTCGATCTGCCCAAGGCGGTGGAGCTGATCCGCCGCGCCGTGGAAGAAAGCCAGCGCGAGGAGGTGGCTGAGCAGCAGCAGGCCGCCATGCCCGAGATGCTGGGCCAGGCGCCGGCCATGCAGGACGTGTTTCGCGCCATCGGCCGCCTGAGCCAGAGTGTGGTCACGGTGCTGATCACCGGCGAATCGGGCTCGGGCAAGGAGCTGGTGGCGCATGCGCTACACAAGCACTCGCCCGTGGCGGGTGGCCCCTTCGTGGCCATCAACACTGCGGCTATTCCCAAGGATCTGCTGGAAAGCGAGCTTTTTGGCCATGAGCGCGGCGCCTTCACCGGCGCGCAGACGCAGCGGCGCGGCCGGTTCGAGCAGGCCGAGGGTGGCACGCTGTTCCTGGACGAAATCGGCGACATGCCCTTCGACTTGCAAACGCGGCTGCTGCGTGTGCTGTCGGACGGCCAGTTCTACCGCGTGGGCGGCCACGCGGCCGTCAAGGCCCATGTGCGCGTGATTGCCGCCACGCACCAGAACCTGGAGCAGCGGGTGAAGGACGGCGCCTTTCGCGAAGACCTGTTCCATCGCCTCAACGTGATCCGGCTGCGGCTGCCGGCCTTGCGCGAACGCAGCGAGGACGTGCCCATGCTCACGCGCTACTTTCTGCAGCGCAGCGCGCGGCAGCTGGGGGTGGAGCCCAAGCGCATTTCCGATGCGGCGCTGGCGTTGCTCACGCGCTTTGCGTTTCCCGGCAATGTGCGCCAGCTGGAGAACATCTGCCATTGGCTCACCGTCATGGCGCCCGCGCAGGTCATCTCGGTGCAGGACTTGCCACCCGAGGTGCTGGAGACCGCGCCGCACAAGGTGGCAGCGCCCGGGGCAGCGCGGGCGCCGGATTCTGCCGCGCCAGCCAATCACACCGATGAGACACGCCATGCAGGTGAGGCACGCCAGGTGGGCTACGGTGAAAACGCCGGCGCCGCAGGCAACGAATCTGCCGCACCAGCACCAGCACCAGCACCAGCACCAGCATTAGCCCCCGTACCCTCACTACCGGCTGCGGCGCTGTTCGCGCAGCCCTCCGCCATTCCTATCGCAGACTGGGAGACTGCGCTGCAGGCACAGGCCTGGCAGTTGCTGCGCGACGGCCAGCCCGACGTCTGGGACATCCTCCTGCGCCGCTTCGAGTCCAGCGTGATCCGCACCGCCTTGCAGGCCACCCACGGCCGGCGCGTGGACGCGGCGCAGCGCCTGGGCATAGGCCGCAACACCATCACGCGCAAGATTCAGGAGCTGGGCCTTGATGCACTGGACGAGGGATGATAGGAAAAAATGGCGATAGCCGTTATTTGGTAAGCGCGGGCAGCTATCAATAATGAAGTAGAAGCGCCTGACTTCCGTCATTCCCGCGTAGGCGGGAGTCCGCCACGGCGATGCCCCGGCGGCCTTGGGGGCATGTATCCCCGCCTTCGCGGGGATGGCGCTCGTTGTATGGGGTCGATTGGAATCCGCTCCCCATTCACAACCCCCATTCAAGCCTTACGCCAGCGTCACCACCACCGGCGCATGGTCGCTGGGTTGGGGGTTTTTGCGGGGCGTGCGGTCGATGGCGCAGGCGGTTACGGCATCGCGCAGCGCCGCGCTGACCAGAATGTGGTCGATGCGCAGGCCGCGGTTTTTCTGAAAGCCCAGCTGCCGATAGTCCCACCACGAATAGCTTTTTTCGGGCTGCTCGAACAGGCGGAACGCATCCGTCATGCCCAGCGCCAGCAGATCCTGAAAATGCTGGCGCTCTTGCACCGTGTGGTGGATGGTGTCTTTCAGGCCCACGGGGTCGTAGGAGTCGCGGTCTTCGGGCGCCACGTTGAAGTCGCCCACCAGCACCAGCCGCGGGTGCGCAGCCAGCTCTGCGCGCAGCCAGTCGTGCAGGGCCTGCAGCCACTGCAGCTTGTAGGCGAATTTGTCGCTGCCGGGTGCCTGGCCGTTCACGAAGTAGCAGTTGATCAGGCGCAGCGCTCCGGCGGGCGTGTCCAGCGTGGCGGCGATCACGCGGGCCTGCTCGTCGCCATGGCCCGGGATGTTGCGGACCACGTCGCGCAGCGGCGTGCGGCTGAGGATGGCGACCCCGTTGTAGGTCTTCTGGCCAAGGCACACCGCGTGGTAGCCCGCGGCCTCAAAGGCGTCGTGGGGGAACTTGTCGTCCACCAGCTTGAGCTCCTGCAGCCCGACGGCATCGACAGGGTTGGTCTGCAGCCAGGCCAGCACCTGCGGCAGGCGCACAGACAGCGAATTGATGTTCCAGGTGGCAATTTGCATGGGAGGGTCTTCAATGATCAAACCCTGTGATGCTATCCGTGGCGCGCCTGGCATTGTTGGAGTGCGACGGAATGTTCGGCCAGCGACGGCAGGCGCCCGATGTCGTGCAATTTTTCGTGGCTGCGCGCCGCGTTGCGCAATGTCTCACGTCATTGCTCAGCGCTGGCCTGTGGCCAGTCATGTTTTGTCATACGGTTTTTCCATAATCGCTGGCATGTTTCGGCCCTGTGACGCTTGCCTGCGGAGTTTTCTGGTACGGGGCTTATTCGTCGTACTTCGGAGCAATCCCTTGCGGTTTCAGCGTTTCATCATGGGTGTCTTGACAGCCTTTGCCGCCATGCACGCGTCAGTCGTCACGGCGGACACGGTGGACATTCGCGGATCAACGACCGTCAACGGCGTGCTGGTGACTCCTTTCCAGCCGGAGATCGAGGCCCTGTCAGGCCACAAGCTCAAGATCACCCCCAGCAACTCTGGCCTCGGGCTGACGGAGCTCATCGGGATGAACGCCGACATCGCGATGATCTCGGCGCCTTTCAAGAATCTGGCCGACCGGGTGGGCAAGACCCTCAACCATCGCGGTCCGCCGATCGACGAGCGCAATTTCAAGGTGGTTCACCTGGGCTATGCAGAGGTGTTGTTCATCGTGCACCCGCACAACAAAGTCAGGCGCCTCAGCCGTGCGCAATTGCAGGGGCTGCTGTCGGGCTCCATCACCAACTGGCGCGACGTGGGGGGCACTGACCAGCCTGTGGTTTTGGTCTCCAGCGACACCATGGGTGCGATCCGCACCGAAATCAGCCGCACGCTGCTGGGCGGCAAAGACATCAGTCACCGCGCCAGGGTGGTCGAGCGCGCCCCTGATGCGCCCAAGCTGGTTGCCACAACTGCTGGTGCCCTCGGCTTTGTCAGCTCGGCCATGCCCGCAAGCCAGCGCCAGGGGGTGACCGTGGTGCCTCACGAGGGCAAGATCAAGCAGACCTTGTTCATCGTCACCCGGCAAGGTGCCAGCGCGGCCGTCGAGAAGGTGGTGGAAGCCATCAAGGCCGTCGCAGCCCAGGCGTTGCAGCGCTGATGACTGCGCTCAAAAGGCGCAATCAGTCGTCACTGCTGGCCGGTCAACGTGCCAGCAGCCGCTGCAGCAGCTCGCGCGTGGCGTAGCCGTCGGCGGGCAGGCCCAGGCTTTGCTGGTAGCGGCGCACCCCCACGCGGGTGGCGGGGCCGGCCACGCCGTCGGGCGTGCCGGTGTCCATGCCGCGCGCGTTCAGTGCTTCTTGCAGCGCCTGCACCTCTGTGCGCGACAGGGGCTGCAGCTCGCGCGGCCAGGCGGCGGTCAGGCCCGTGCCGCCGTCAATCTGGCGCGCCAGCAGGCCCACGGCCAGGGCGTAGTTCACCGAGTTGTTGTAACGCAGCAGCGCGCGGAAGTTGGGCCCCACCATGATGGCTGGGCCGCGCGCGCCGGCAGGGGTGAGGATGGATGCGTCCTGTAGTGCCGGCAGCGGTTCGCCGTCCATGCCGCGCACGCCCTCAAGCGCCCAGTCGCTGGCGGCCTGGCGCACGCTCAGCTCGGCGCGGGCGTAGTCAAAGCCGGGCGGCAGCAGCACCTCGGCGCCCCAGGGCTGGCCGCTTTGCCAGCCCGAATGCGCCAGAAAGTTGGCCGTGGACGCGACTACGTCGGGCACGCTGCCCCAGATGTCGCGCCGGCCGTCGCCGTCGGCATCCACCGCATGGGCCAGAAAAACCGAGGGCAGAAACTGCGTGTGCCCCATGGCCCCGGCCCACGATCCGATGAGTGCGTCTGCGGCAATGTCGCCCTGATCCACGATGCGCAGCGCAGCCAGCAACTCGCGTCGCGCCCAGGCGCTGCGGCGCCCGTCATAGGCCAGCGTGGCCAGCGCGTCCACGGTGGAGAAGCTGCCGAAGTTGCGGCCGTAGTTGCTCTCCATCCCCCAGATGGCCGTGACCACGCTGGCGGGCACGCCGTAGCGCTGCGCAGCTGCATCCAGCGGGCTGGCGTGCAGGCGGCGCTGCGTGCGCCCCTGGGCGATACGCTGAGGCGAGACGGCGCTGTCCAGGTAGGCCCAGGGCGGGCGGGTGAATTCGGGCTGCGCGCGATCCAGCTGCACCACGCGCGGCTGCCAGCGGGCCTGGCGCAGTGTGGCTGCCACCGTCTGCGGGCTGATGCCGGCGGCCAGCGCCTCGCGCTCAAAGGCGCTCACCCAGGCGTGAAAGCCGGCAACGGTGGCGGCCGTGTCGCTGGCTGCTGGCGGTGCATCGGGCGGTGCATCGGGCGCCGCGGCAGTCACTGGTGTGGCCGGTGCGGCGCCTGCGTTGGTCATGGGTGCGGTGGGTGTTGCAGGCGCGGTGGGCGCGGCTGGCGCATCCGGGGGCGCCGAGGCGCAGCCCGCCAGCGCCGCCAGGCCGATGGCCGCGGCGGCGCGCTGGCGCCAGGCGCGGCTGTCAGGGGCAAAGAGAAAAGACATGGGCCTGGATTGTGAAGCTTTGGCGCCGGCCCGCCATGCATACTTGCGCTTGGCACTGTTTCCGGCTGCAACGTCTTTCCCATGCATACCTTTCTCTGGCACGACTACGAAACCTTTGGCGCCAACACCCGGCGCGATCGCCCCGCGCAGTTTGCCGCCATCCGCACCGATGCCGAACTCAACGAAATCGGCGAGCCGCTGATGATCTATTGCCGCCCGGCCAATGACTACCTGCCAGACCCCGAGTCGTGCCTGATCACCGGCATCACGCCCCAGCTGTGCCTGGAAAAAGGCCTGCCCGAACGCGACTTTGCCGCCCGCATCGAGGCCGAGCTGGCGCTGCCCGGCACGATCGGCGTGGGCTACAACACCATCCGCTTTGACGACGAGATCACGCGCTTCATGTTCTGGCGCAACCTGATCGACCCCTACGCGCGCGAATGGCAAAACCAGTGCGGCCGCTGGGACTTGCTGGACGTGGTGCGCCTGACCTACGCGCTGCGCCCCGACGGCATCGAGTGGCCGGTAGTGGACGGCAAGCCCAGCTTTCGCCTGGAGCACCTGTCCAAAGCCAACGGCCTGGCGCACGAGGCCGCGCACGACGCGCTGTCGGACGTGCGCGCCACCATCGCGCTGGCACGCCTCATCCGCCAGAACAACCCCCGGCTGTTCGATTTTGCGCTGGGCCTGCACAAAAAAGACCGCGTGGCGGCCGAGCTGCGCCTACCCACCACGGCCCAGGAGGCGCGCCCCTTCCTGCACGTTTCGGGCATGTTCCCGGCGGAACGCGGTTGCCTGGCCGTGATGTGGCCGCTGGCCAGCCATCCCACCAATAAAAACGAGCTGCTGGCCTGGGACCTGGCGCATGACCCGTCCGAGCTGGCCCGGCTGTCCGCCGATGAGATCCGCACGCGCCTGTTCACCAGGGCCGCCGATCTGCCCGAGGGTGTCACCCGGCTGCCGCTCAAAGGCGTGCACCTGAACAAGTCGCCCATGGTGGTGGGCAACCTCAACACCCTGACGCCCGACATGGCGCAGCGCTGGGGCATCGACCTGCCGCAGGCCGCGCAGCATGCCGCAGCCGCGCGCGCGCTGCCCGACCTGACGGCCGTTTGGGCGCAGGTCTTCCAGCGCCCCGCGGAGGGCCTGCTGGACGTGGATCAGGACCTGTACGGCGGCTTTGTGGGCAACGAAGACCGCCGCCGCCTGAACCGCCTGCGCGCGCTGCCGGGCGAAGAGCTGGCGCACGAGCCCGCCGGCTTTGACGACCCGCGCCTGGCCGAGCTGGTCTGGCGCTATCGCGCGCGCAACTTCGCACACACGCTGTCGCCCGACGAGCAAGAACGCTGGGAAGCGCACCGCATGGCGGTTCTGGTGGAGGGCGAGGGCGGCGGCCTGACGTTTGACGCGCTGTTCGAGCGCCTGGACACGCTGGGCGCGCAGGCCGACGACGAGCGCACCGAGGCCATTCTGGGCGCGATCTACGACTACGCCGAAAGCATCGCGCCTGGCATGGATTGATGCTATCAATAGTGTAGCTTCTGGCGCCTGACAAACAAGGGCTAGAGCCAAAACCGCCTGTCATCGCCGCGCAGGCGGTGACCCAGGTGAGTCGGCCCGGTCGTCGATTCGCAGCCCCGGTGGATTCCCGCCCCGGATCGCGGTCCGGGGTGACGTTCTTTCGCGGAAATGACGGCGTGGTGGGGTGCTCGGGCGCTGCTTTGTGCGGGGTGTCCGCGCTTGTCGGATCAGGCGGACGCGTCGTCTGCGCCGCCGCCATGCGGGGCTCTGGCCTCTCCAGCCGGTGCAATACCCGAGCCCAGCGGTGGCAGCGGCGCCAGCGTGGCCAGGCGGGTGGCGGCCTTGTGGGCCTGCTCCACGGCGCGGCGCAGGTCGCCCAGCTGGCCTGCCCATTCCTGCACCGTGGACACATGCAGCAGACCTTGGGCGCCGGCGCGCAGCAGCGCGCCTTTGCCGGATTCGTAGGCGGCATCGAAGCGGGCGCGGGCGTCGTCCACGGCGGACTGCGGGGTGTGAGGCGTGGCGCAGCAGGTTTGCGGGTCGGCCACCTCAAATACTTGCAGCGCGGCTGTGTAGGCTTGGGCCAGCGCGTGCAGCCACGGCGGCGCAGTTGGGGCTGCACCGGCTTCAGGCCCGGTTTGGACCAGCGACTGCAGGCTTTGCAGCCGCTGCAGGCCTTGCACACCCACCTGGTGCATGACGCGCGCCAGCGTGTCGTAGTAGCCGGCAATGCGCAGCAGCTCGGGCATCTGGTCGGCCACATCGTGCGGCAAGGGCTGGCGGCTCACGTCGCTCACAAAGCTGCCCACTTGCTGCTGCAGTTGCTCCAGTGTGTGCAGCTGGCGGTTCAGCTGCTCGCCTGCATGCGCCGGCGCTTGCGGGCGGGGCAGGTTGAAAGGGGCCAGCCGCGTGGCGTCGGCCGCCAGCTGCATGGCCAGGTGGCCCACGCGCATCATCTCGCGGCGCAGGGCCTGCAGGGCCAGCGCGGGCACGGCGGCCACGTTGTGGTCCAGAAAGCGGGCGCGGGCCTCGTCCTCGTCGGCTGACCGAAAGCGCCCCAGCAAAAAACGCTCCAGCGGACCAGCCAGCGGCCACATCAGCAGCACGCCCAGCACATTGAAGGCAGTATGAAAGATCACCAGCTGCGTCACCGCATCGCCCTTGCCGGCAATCCAAACGCCAAGCTGGTGAATCAGGGCCAGCAGCGGCGACAGCAGCGCCAGTGCCGCCACCGCCGTGACCACGTTGAACAGCACATGCGCCGCCGCCAGCCGCCGCGCATTGGATGTGGCGCGGATGGCCGCCAGTATGCCGGTGAGCGTGGTGCCCACGTTGGCGCCGATCACCACGCCGGCGCCCACTTCCACCGCCAGCGAGCCGCCCGCCACGGCGGTGAGCACCACGGCCAGCGTGGCCGATGAGGCCTGCAGCACCACCGTCATGCCCAGGCCGATGAGCACCGCCAGCGCCAGACCAGGCAGGTCGCTGGACAGCGGTGGCAGCGCCTGCGGCCCCAGCCCGGTGAAGCCCTCGCGCAGCAGCTCGATGCCCAGAAACAGCACGCCAAAACCCGCCACTGCCTGCCCTAGCGCGCCGCGGCGCGTGCCGGCGCCGCTGATCGTGAGCGCCATGCCGATGCCGACAAAGGGCAGCGCAAACGCATCGGCCTTGACCGCAAAGCCCAGCCAGGCCACCAGCCAGCCGGTGACGGACGAGCCCAGGTTGGAGCCGAACACCACCCATAGCGCCGAGCTGAAGCTGAGCAGCCCGGCGTTGACAAAGCCGATGGCCGCCACCGTCATGGCGGTGGATGACTGCACCAGCGCCGTCAGCGTCACGCCGGTCACCAGTCCGTGCAGCGGCGTGCGCGTCCATGCGGCCAGGATGCGCTCCAGCGCGCGCCCTGCGGCCAGCTTGAGGCCGTCGGTCAGCATGGTCATGCCCAGCAGGAACAGACCGATGCCGCCCAGCAGCGTGCCGGCGGAGATCAGGGGGGAGGAGTTGAGGGTCAAGTCGCTGTCAGAAAGAATAGGTGGTCGTTGTCTGCCTGACGCCCACACACTGCAGGCGCAGGCGCGGTGCGCGCGCAGCCCCTACTTGGTGCCAAAGATGCGGTCGCCCGCGTCGCCCAGGCCCGGCAATATGTAGCCGTGCTCGTTCAGTTCGCGGTCGATGGCGGCGGTGTAGATGGGCACGTCGGGGTGGGCTTTTTGCAGCGTGGCGATGCCCTCGGGCGCGGCCAGCAGGCAGACAAACTTGACCGACTTGGGGTGCAGCTGCTTGAGGCGCGCAACGGCTGCGGCGGCCGAGTTGCCGGTGGCCAGCATGGGGTCCACCACGATGATGTCGCGCTCGGCCATCTCGGAGGGCATCTTGAAGTAGTACTCGACGGGCTGCAGCGTGGCCGGGTCGCGGTACAGGCCGATGTGGCCCACCCGGGCGCCGGGCACCACGTTGAGCATGCCGTCCAGAAAACCGTTGCCCGCGCGCAGGATGGACACCAGCACCAGTTTCTTGCCGTCGATGACCTTGGCGGTCATGGTCTCCAGCGGGGTTTCTATCTGGATGTCCTGCAGCGGCATGTCGCGCGTGACCTCGTAGGCCATCAGGGTGGACAGCTCGCCCAGCAGCCGCCGAAAGCTGTTGGTGCTGGCGTCCTTCCTGCGCATCAGGGTCAGCTTGTGTTGTACCAGCGGGTGGTCGATGACGTGGACATTGCTCATGGGCGGGTGTCTCGTGTGGGTGGAAAGAAAAATGGGAAAAGGGGCGGCATTTTGCACCCGGCCCACCCAGGGGGCGTGTTGGTTCCGTGATGCGATGGCGCCCGACCGCGTCAGGCCGTCTGCGCTGCGGTCATCCATTGCGCGTAGCGGGGCGGGTTTACGTTACCGCCGTGGCGCGCATCCGCCAGGCCCGGCGCACCCGTAGGCTCTGCGGCGATCTTCGTGCGCTTGGCAAAAGTGCGTGGCGATGGGCAGACGCTGGTGAATGGATGGGCGCAGGCGGCGCTTGACGGTATGCGGTCATCACGCTCCGATCTGTCCGGAGTAATGGCTGCAAATGGGGCAGAAATGGGGCTGCAGCCCTTTTGGATAAAGCGCTGGCAGCTATCATTTTTGCTGCATGGTGAGCCGGCGCCGAGGGTAGCGCTGCCGGTTTGCAGCGTGGGGCCTCTGATGCCGTGCGCTTGCGCCGGCAGATATACACTTCGCCGCCGCGGCGTCTGCCGCATTTTTTGTTGGCACCAAGCAAAGGAACGCAGCCATGGGCGCGCAATGGAAGGCAAAGGGCAAGGCGCTGGTCGCCGATGCCAAAGGCAAGCTTTTTGGAAAGCTGGTCAAAGAAATCATCGTCGCCGCGCGTGCCGGCGCGGACCCGGCGGGCAATTCGCGCCTGCGTCTGGCGGTCGAGGCGGCGCGCAAGGCGTCCATGCCCAAAGACACGCTGGAGCGCGCCATCAAGAAGGGCTCGGGCGTGGGCAGCGATGCCGTGAACTACGAGCGCGTGATCTACGAGGGCTTTGCCCCGCACCAGGTGCCGGTGATGGTGGAGTGCCTGACCGACAACGTGAACCGCACCGCGCCCGAGATGCGCGTGTGCTTTCGCAAGGGCCAGATGAGCGCCGTGGCCTGGGATTTTGACCATGTGGGCATGATCGACGCGGAGCCAGACAAGCCCGGCGCCGACGCCGAACTGGCCGCCATCGAGGCCGGCGCCCAGGACTTCGAGCCGGGCGAAGAAGAGGGCCAGACCCTGTTTCTGACCGACCCCGCCGATCTGGACGCTGTCGCCAAGGCGCTGCCCGATTTCGGCTTCAAGGTGCTGTCGGTCAAGCTGGGCTACAAGGCCAAAAACCCGGTCAGCATGGCCAGCCTGTCGCCCGAGGCGCAGGAAGAAGTGCAGGCTTTCCTGGCAGGCATCGAAAACAACGACGACGTGCAAAACGTGTTTGTCGGGCTGGTGGATTGACGCAACTGCGCACCAGCCCTGCCGCGGCCGCACTGCAGTCTGTCGTCGCCCGGGGCCATGGGCGCCCGCCCCCGGGTGACGCCAGAGGCTGACTTAGCGCTTCCTGCCGCCAAAAATGCCGCCCAGCACGCCGCGCAAAATCTCCTTGCCCAGATTGGTGCCCACGGTGCGCACCGCCGACTTGGCCATGGTCTGCACCAGGCCGTCTCGCTGTCCGCCGCGCGGGCCGGTGCTGCCGAACAGGATGTCGTTCAGGCCGCCCATCAAGCCGCCGTTGCCCTGCGCCTGTCCTTGTGCGCCGGGCGCGCTGCTGGCAGCCTGCTCGGCGCGGCTGCGCAGTTTTTCATAGGCGGATTCACGATCCACGGCTTGCTCGTAGCTGCCGGCCACCAGCGAGCCGGCGATCAGCGCGCGGCGCTGCGTGTCGGTGATGGGGCCGATCTGGCTGCCGGGCGGCAGCACGTACACGCGCTCTGTCTCGCAGGGGCGGCCCTTGGCGTCCAGAAAACTCACCAGCGCCTCGCCCACGGCCAGTTCGGTGATGGCAGCCTCGATGTCCAGGCCCGCCTTGGGGCGCATGGTGGTGGCCGTGGCCTTCACGGCCTTCTGGTCGCGCGGGGTGAAGGAGCGCAGCGCATGCTGCACGCGGTTGCCCAGCTGGGCCAGCACGCTGTCGGGGATGTCCAGCGGGTTCTGCGTGACGAAATACACGCCCACGCCCTTGGAGCGCACCAGACGCACCACGAGTTCGATGCGCTCAATCAGCACCTTGGGCGCTTCGTTGAACAGCAGGTGGGCCTCGTCAAAAAAGAACACCAGCTTGGGCTTTTCGGGGTCGCCGATCTCGGGCAGTTGTTCGAAGAGTTCCGACAGCATCCACAGCAAAAAGGTGGCGTACAGGCGCGGCGAGTTCATCAGCTTGTCGGCCGCCAGGATGTTGACCACGCCGCGCCCGTCCACGGTCTGCATGAAGTCCTGGATGTTGAGCATGGGCTCGCCAAAGAACTGGTCGCCGCCCTGTGTTTCAATCTGCAGCAGCCCGCGCTGGATGGCGCCCACGCTGGCCGTGGAGATGTTGCCGTACTCGGTTGTGAAGTCTTTGGCGTTGTCGCCCACGTACTGGAGCATGGCGCGCAGGTCTTTTAGGTCCAGCAGCAGCAGGCCGTTGTCGTCCGCGATCTTGAACACCAGGTTGAGCACGCCCATCTGCGTGTCGTTCAGGTTCAGCATGCGCCCCAGCAGCAGCGGGCCCATGTCCGATATGGTGGCGCGTACCGGGTGGCCCTGCTGGCCGAACACATCCCACAGCGTGGCGGGGCAGGCCGTGGACTCGGGCGCGGCCAAGCCGCGGTCGGCCAGCGTTTTGGCGAGTTTGTCGCCGATACTGCCCTTTTGGCTGATGCCGGTCAGGTCGCCCTTCACGTCGGACAAAAACACCGGCACGCCGATGCGCGAGAACTGCTCGGCCAGCGTTTGCAGCGTCACGGTCTTGCCGGTGCCGGTGGCGCCGGTGATCAGGCCATGCCGGTTGGCCAGGCCCGGCAGCAGGTGGCATTGCGTGGAATCGTGCTGTGCAATCAGGAGGGGTTCGGACATGGCGGTGGTGTGGGGGTGAGTCAAAAGTAAAATCCCGGCCGCAAGATTAAATCAATCAAAGGACTCTGCAGTGGCAGGACACAGTAAATGGGCCAACATCCAGCACCGCAAGGGCCGCCAGGATGAAAAGCGCGGAAAGATCTGGACCCGCATCATTCGAGAAATTACCGTCGCTGCGCGCACCGGTGGCGGGGATCCGTCGGCCAACCCGCGTTTGCGCCTGGCCATCGACAAGGCCAAGGCCGCCAACATGCCGGCCGACCGCATCAAATACAACATCGACAAGGCCTCGGGCACGCTGGAAGGCGTGAACTACGAGGAAATCCGCTACGAGGGCTATGGCATCGGCGGTGCCGCGATCATCGTTGACACCATGACCGACAACCGCGTGCGCACCGTGGCCGAGGTGCGCCACGCCTTCAGCAAATACGGCGGCAACATGGGCACGGAAGGCTCGGTGGCTTTCCAGTTCAAGAACGTAGGCCAGATCATCTTCGCCCCCGGCACCAACGAGGACAAGGTCATGGACGTGGCCCTGGAGGCCGGCGCCGATGACGTGATCACCGACGATGACGGCGCCATCGAGGTGCTGACCGCGCCCGGCGACTTTGAAGCCGTGCGCGACGCTCTGGAGGCCGCGGGCCTGACGCCCGAAGTGGCCGAGGTCACCATGCGCGCCGAGAACACCATCGCACTGCAAGGCGATGATGCCGCGCGCATGCAAAAGCTCCTGGACATGATCGAAGACCTCGACGATGTGCAAGAGGTCTATCACAACGCTGAGCTCTAGGAACTTGAACCACACGTTATGAAAATACTAGTCATTGGCGGCGGCGGCCGGGAACACGCTCTGGCCTGGAAGCTCAGCCAGTCTCCCAAGACCACCAAGGTGTACGTCGCGCCGGGCAATGGTGGCACCGCGCTGTCGCCCAAGTTTGAGAACGTGCCGCTCAGCGATGTGGTGCAGTTGCGCGAATGGGCGCAGGCGCAAAAGATCGCGCTGACGGTGGTGGGCCCCGAGGCGCCGCTGGCCGCGGGCGTGGTGGACGAGTTTCGCGCGCACGGCTTGCGCATTTTTGGCCCCACCAAGGCTGCGGCGCAGCTGGAGAGCTCCAAGGCTTTCTCCAAGGCCTTCATGAAGCGCCACGGCATTCCCACGGCCGAGTACGAAGCCTTCACCGACGCCCAGGCCGCCCATGCCTATGTAGATCGCCTGGGCGCGCCCATCGTCATCAAGGCCGACGGCCTGGCCGCGGGCAAGGGCGTGGTGGTGGCCACCACGTTGCAGGAGGCCCACGATGCCGTGGACTTCATGCTGGTGGACAACAAGTACGGCGTGTCGCACAACGAAGGTGGCGCGCGCGTGGTGATCGAGCAGTTCCTCGAAGGCGAGGAGGCCAGCTTCATCGTGCTGTGCGACGGCAAGAACGTGCTGGCGCTGGCCACCAGCCAGGACCACAAGCGCTTGAAGGATGGCGACGAAGGCCCCAACACCGGCGGCATGGGGGCGTACTCGCCCGCACCGGTGGTCACCGCCGACGTGCATGCGCGCGCCATGCGCGAGGTGATCCTGCCCACCATCCGCGGCATGGAAAAAGACGGCATTCCCTACACGGGCTTTCTGTATGCCGGCCTGATGATCGACGCCGCCGGTCACCCCAAGACGCTGGAGTTCAACTGCCGCATGGGCGACCCCGAAACCCAGCCGATCATGATGCGCCTCAAGAGCGATCTGGTGGACGTGCTGGGCGCGGCGGTGGACGGCAAGCTCGACCAGGTCGAATTGCACTGGGACCGCCGCACTGCGCTGGGCGTGGTGATGGCCGCGCAAGGCTATCCCGACAGCCCGCGCAAGGGCGACGCGATCCACGGCTTGCCCGCCGACTCCGACGACGCCATGGTGTTTCACGCCGGTACGCAATTGGTGGACGGCGTGGTGCGCACCAGCGGCGGACGGGTGTTGTGCGTGACGGCGCTGGCAGACAGCGCCCGGCAGGCCCAGCAGCGCGCCTACGACGTGGCGCGCGGCATTCACTTTGACGGCGCGCAATACCGCCGCGACATTGGCCACCGCGCCATCAAGGGCAACTGATGCCCGAGCAGCAGCACGGCTTCAACACCGCCGACACCGTGGCCCGCGTGCGCGGCTATCTGCAGGGTTTGCAGGGTCGCATCACCGACGCGCTGGAGGCCATCGAAGGCCCGCAAAGCCAGGGCGGTGCGCGCTTTCGCTCGGATGCCTGGCGGCGCGAAAGCGCATCGCCGCTGCAGGGCGACGGCATCACGCGCATCCTGGAAGGCGGGCGCGTGTTCGAGCGCGCCGGCTGCGGCTTCTCGCACGTCAGCGGCCCGCGCCTGCCGCCCTCGGCCACGCAGCACCGGCCTGAACTGGCGGGCGCGCCCTTCGAGGCCATGGGCGTGTCGCTGGTGTTCCACCCGCGCAACCCGTATGTGCCCACGGTGCACATGAACGTGCGCATGATCGCTGCGGGCCAGCCCGGTCAGGCACCCGTGTGCTGGTTTGGCGGCGGCATGGATCTGACGCCCTACTACGGCTTTGACGAGGACGCGGTGCACTTTCACCGCGCCTGCCGCGACGCGCTGGCACCGTTTGGCGAGGGGCTGTACCCGCGCTTCAAGACCTGGTGCGACGAATACTTCTACCTCAAGCACCGCAACGAGCAGCGCGGCGTGGGCGGCATCTTTTTTGATGACTTCGCCGAGCTGGGCTTTGAGCGCAGCTTGGGCCTGACGCAGTCGGTTGGTGATGCATTTTTGGGCGCCTACCTGCCCATCGTGCAGCGCCGCCAGGACACGCCCTACGGTGAGCGCGAGCGCGAGTTTCAGCTGTACCGGCGCGGGCGCTATGTCGAGTTCAACCTGGTGTGGGACCGAGGCACGCATTTTGGCCTGCAGTCGGGCGGGCGCGCAGAGTCCATCTTGCTGTCCATGCCGCCGCTGGCGGCCTGGGCCTACCAGCGCGAGCATGCGCCGGGCTCGCCCGAGGCCGAGCTGACCACGCGCTTTCTGCAGCGCCGCGACTGGCTGTAAGGGCGTGGGCGCCAGCAACTACCATTTTGATAGCTGCCAGCGCTCATTGCGCAAGGGCCAGGGCCACTTTTTATACCTGAACCACGCTGCAGCCACTGCGGTGCGCCCCTCTTGGCCGCCGCAAGGCTTGCAGGCTATATTGATTTCAAACATTCACTGAAGACACCTGATGACCACTTCCAGCACATCGGAAACCGCCGCCAAAAAAGACGTTACCAAGCTCCAGCGCGCCATCGTGGATGGCCTGGAGGACGTCAAGGCGCAAGACATCCAGGTCTTCAACACCGAGCATCTGTCGCCGCTGTTCGAGCGCGTCATCGTCGCCACCGGCAGCTCCAACCGGCAAACCAAGGCGCTGGCCGCCAGCGTGCGCGACGCGGTGCGTGAGGCCGGTTTTGCCAAGCCCCGCACCGAAGGCGAGGAAAACGGCGAATGGATCATCGTGGACTGCGGCCAGGCCGTGGTGCATGTGATGCAGCCCGCCATTCGCCAGTACTACCGGCTGGAGGAAATCTGGGGCGACAAGCCAGTGCGCCTGAAGCTGGGCGCCGCCAAGCCGCGCAAGATCATGGCTTCGGAGGGCGGCGACGAAGCCGCCGCGCGCAAGCCTACAGCCAAGAAGGCTGCGGCCAAGACGGCTACCGCCAAAGCTCCGGCCAAGACCGCTGCAAAGTCTGCCGTGAAGTCTGCCGACGCCAAACCCGCAGGTAAGACCACAACCGCCAAAGCGGCTGCCAAAACGACAGCTAAAACTGCCGCCAAGCCAGCAGCCGGTGCACAAGCCGCCGCCAAGCCCGCCACGAAGAGGGCGGGCCCCGCCAAGTCGGCAACTGCGAAGAAGCCGGTGGCCAAGACCGCGGTGAAGACCGTGGTGGTGAACAAACCGGTGGCGCGCAAAGCCGCGGCAAAACCCGCTGCCAAGACGGCAGCCAAACCTGCCGCTAAGAAGGCCCCCGCGCGCAAGAAGGCATAAGCGATCGCTGACCCATGAAGCTGCTCATCGTGGCCGTGGGCCAGCGCGTGCCCGACTGGGCTGCCACTGCGTATGACGATTACGCCAAGCGTTTTCCGCCAGAGCTGAAGGTCGAGCTCAAGGCCGTCAAGACCGAGCCGCGCGGCTCCAAAACGCTGGAGACAATCTACGCTGCCGAGCGTGAGCGCATTGAAGCCGCCATCCCGCGCGGCACCCGCGTGGTGGTATTGGACGAGCGCGGCACCAGCCTCACCACCAAGGCACTGGCCCAGCGGCTGAAAGACTGGCAGCTTGGCGGCGACGACGTGGCCCTGGTCATCGGCGGCCCCGACGGGCTGGACCCGGCGTTTCGTCAGGCCGCGCACGAGCGCATCCGCCTGTCCGACCTGACCCTGCCGCACGCCATGGTGCGGGTGCTGCTCATCGAGCAGCTCTACCGGGCCTGGTCGGTCAACGCCGGCCATCCCTACCATCGGGAATAATGCCCGAAGACTCCTGTTTTGATAGCTGCTCACGCATGATTTGAAGGCGCTGGAGGCCGATGTGACTCAAGAAACCAGCTTCATCTACCTGGCCTCTCAAAGCCCGCGCCGCCGTCAGCTGCTGGAGCAGTTGGGCGTGCCCCTTCAGCCATTGCTGCCCAATGCAGAGGGCGACGAACCCGAGGACGCCGAGGCCATCGAGGCCGTGCTGCCCGGCGAGGCGCCTGCCGCCTACGTCGAGCGCGTGACAGGGCTCAAGCTGGATGCGGCCGTGGCGCGCCATGCGCGACGTGGGCTGACACCCGCACCCATCCTGTGCTCGGACACCACTGTGGCCCTGGGCCGCACCATCTACGGCAAGCCCCAGGACGCAACCGATGCCGCACGCATGCTGGCTGAACTGGCGGGCCAGACCCATCGCGTTCTGACCGCTGTGGCGCTGCAGGTGGGCGCCCGACGGCTCACGGCGGTATCGGTGTCGCGCGTGCGCTTTGCGCCCATGTCGGCTGCGCAGATTGAAGACTATGTGGCCACTGGCGAACCGCTGGGCAAGGCAGGCGCGTATGCCATTCAGGGGCGTGCGGCTGCCTACGTAGAGCACATTGCGGGCAGCTACAGCGGCATCATGGGGCTGCCGATGTATGAAACGGCGCGCCTGTTGCGCGCAGCTGGCGTGTTGCGGGTTTAGCCCGGCGCCTTCGGGAGCGCAGGGGCGCGGCCGGCCGCTACGCACGCTGGACCGCGACCGGTTCCGGCCGACCGGCCCGCGTGGCCCGGGCAATGGGGGAATGTCCGTATTTCACGGTTGTCATGAAAACGATATAAACTGTATATATGGTTTTTGTCGGAGGGCAACGTCATGACTTATTCGCTGTTTCATTCTTTGTTGCAACGTCTTCGGGCACTGTTCGGTGTCCGTGATGCTGATGTGCAGGTGCGTGCCGACCAGGGCGCGCGCAGCGGCGGCTCCAACTTTTCTGCGGCCTGCACCATGCCGCGTGGTTGTTGGCCGGACTGATGCCCGCGTCGGGCGGCGCTCAATCAGTGCGGCCAGGGCGGTTTGGGCGAGCGGCAAGGCGGTTCGGGATGCTCTCAGGGTTACTGCTGCAGAATGCAACAAAGGCTGTGCCTAGAATCTGTTGCACTGCAGTACAGCCATGACGCGCTGTGTATCCAAGGAGCCTTTGTGCCAGACAAGACCCCCGAGCCCGAGATCAAGCCCACGCAACGGGTGATAAAAAAATACCCCAATCGTCGCCTGTACGACACCTCCACCTCTGCCTATGTCACGCTGTCCGAAGTCAAGCAGCTAGTGATGGATGGAGAGACTGTCACCGTGCGTGATGCCAAGAACGGGGACGACCTGACGCGCAGCATTTTGCTGCAGGTCATTTTGGAAGAAGAGGCGGGCGGCGCGCCCATGTTCAGCGAGGCGGCGCTGGCCAACATCATTCGCTTCTATGGCCACGCGATGCAAGGGTTCATGGGCGCCTACCTTGAAAAGAACGTGCAGATGTTCACCGAGATTCAGGCCAAGCTGGCCGAGCAGTCCCAGGGCCTCACCCCCGAGATGTGGTCGCAGTTCATGAATTTGCAGTCGCCGATGATGAAGGCCCTGATGGGCAATTACGTCGAGCAATCGCAGAACATGTTCGTGCAAATGCAAGAGCAGATGCAAAAGCAGACCGAGCAGATGCTGGGCGCGTTTGGCATCAAGAAACGCTGACGCACAAGCTGGTTTCGGTCAAACTGGGACAATGTGCAGATGAGCGAAGCACTTTCCCCTGCAAAAAATCCCAAAATCGGCTTTGTCAGCCTGGGTTGTCCCAAGAACCTGACGGATTCCGAACTCATCCTCACGCAGCTGTCTGCCGAGGGCTACGAAACTTCCAAGACCTTCCAGGGCGCTGACCTGGTCATCGTCAACACCTGCGGCTTCATCGACGATGCCGTGCGCGAGAGCCTGGACACCATCGGCGAAGCCCTGGCCGACAACGGCAAGGTGATCGTCACCGGCTGTCTGGGTGCGCGCGCCGACGATGGCGGCGGCAACCTCATCAAGGGCGTGCACCCCAATGTGCTGGCCGTCACCGGCCCGCATGCTGCGCAAGAGGTGCTGGAGCATGTGCACCAGCACCTGCCCAGGCCGCACGACCCGTTTCTGGACCTGGTGCCCGGCGCGTTTGGCGAGGCGGGCATCAAGCTCACGCCGCGCCACTACGCCTATTTGAAGATCAGCGAGGGCTGCAACCACCGCTGTACCTTCTGCATCATTCCTTCGATGCGCGGGGATCTGGTCTCGCGTCCGATTGGCGACGTGCTCAAGGAAGCCAGGGCCTTGTTCGAGGGCGGCGTGAAAGAGCTGCTGGTCGTCAGCCAGGACACATCGGCCTACGGCGTGGACGTGAAGTACCGCACGGGCTTCTGGGACGGCAAGCCGGTGCGCACGCGCCTGCAGGAGCTGGTGCAGGCCCTGGGCGAGCTGGCCAAACCCCACGGTGCCTGGGTGCGCCTGCATTACGTCTATCCGTACCCCAGCGTGGACGACATCATTCCGCTGATGGCGCAGGGGCTGGTACTGCCCTACCTGGACGTGCCGCTGCAGCACAGCCACCCCGATGTATTGAAGCGCATGAAGCGCCCTGCCAGCGGGGAGAAAAATCTCGAGCGCATTCAGCGCTGGCGCGAGATGTGCCCCGAGATCGTGATCCGCAGCACCTTCATCGCGGGCTTTCCGGGCGAGACCGAGGAAGAGTTCGAGCACCTGCTGCAGTTTGTGCGCGAGGCGCAGATCGACCGTGCGGGCTGCTTTGCCTACAGCAACGTCGATGGCGCCGCCGCCAACGACCTGCCGGGCATGCTGCCCCAGCAATTGCGCGAGGAGCGCCGTGCGCGCTTCATGGCCGTGGCCGAAGAGGTGTCCACCGCCCGCCTGCAGCGCCGCGTGGGCCAGACCTTGCAGGTGCTGGTGGACAAGGCCGTGGCCATGGGCAAAAAGGGCGGCGTGGGCCGCAGCTGGGCCGATGCGCCCGAGATCGACGGTCTGGTTCACCTGCTGCCACCCGAGAAGATCAGCAAAACCTACAAGGTGGGCGACTTCATCAAAGCGCGCATCGTGGGCACGCAGGGGCATGACCTGGTGGGCATGCCCGTTTGACCGCAAACGGCAGCATTCATAAAAAAAGGAGCGTGCATGTGACGCTCCTTTTTGTTTTGACGGCCAAGTCATGGTGCGCCGCTGGCGCACCTGCCTGCCAGGCGCTCAGACGCCCACGGCCAGCAACTCCACGTCAAACTTGAGCGTGGCGTTGGGCGGAATCACGCCGCCTGCGCCGCGCGCGCCATAGCCCAGTGCCGCGGGGATGATCAGCGTGCGCTGGCCGCCGATCTGCATGCCCTGCACGCCCTCGTCCCAGCCCTTGATGACCATGCCCGCACCCAGGGGAAACTCAAACGGGTCGCCACGGTCGCGGCTGGAATCGAACTTGGCGCCTTGCTGACCATCGCTGTAGAGCCAGCCCGTGTAGTGCACGCGCACAGACTGGCCGCGGGTGGCTTGCGCGCCCGTTCCCACGACGGTGTCTTCGTACTGCAGGCCGGATGCGGTGGTGGTGAATGCCATGGTGGTTCCTTGATTTGCTTCAAAAACAATAGCTGCCAGCGCTTGTTCCGCAAGCGCTAGAGCCTAAAAAGACTAAAACCCATATAGGGCTGGACGGACGCGACTTGCGCCCCAACCCCTTACGCCTTGGCGCGCGCTGCGGCCCAGCGTGTGGCAAAAGCCTGCACGTCGGACAGACGCTTGAGCAGATCCTGGCCCACGGGGGTGACGGTGTAGCCCTCGCTGCCGTGATCGAGCAGGCCGGCTTCGCGCAACTCTTTGATGCGGGTGTTGAGCGTGTTGGGCGTGATGCCGCCTACGCTGTCTTGCAGCAGGCGGAAGGTCTGCGGATGGCCGTCGCGCAGGGCCCACAGCACGCGCAACGCATAGCGGCACTCGAGTTTCTCGAACAGCTGATTGACGGCGGCGTTTTCTTTGGAGCTCATGAACGCTTCTCCTTGCGCATTAGGGTAATGGGCGCCACACCGCAGACGCGGAGCGACAGTGGATGCAAAAAACGATAGCAATATAGCGTGGAAATGCGCCTGCTACAAGTTTGGTAGCTCTTGGCGTCCGGCTGATATGCGCGGGCGTGCAAAAACGGTCCGCATCGTGCGCATCGCGCGGCCCGTGCCCGGCGGTGACATTCAGCGAGGGCGGCGCATATTTTCTGGTCGCGCGCGGCGTGGCAACATGGGCGGCCCTGCTGCCCTCAGTTTTTCGAGTCTCTTGATTTGTAAACCTCATGAATCCCAACACATCCCTTTCCCCCGGTCTGCCGTTGCAAGGCCTGCGCGTGGTGGAGTTCACCCACATGGTCATGGGCCCCACCTGCGGCATGGTGCTGGCCGATCTGGGGGCCGAGGTGATCAAGGTCGAGCCCGTGCAGGGCGACCGCACGCGCCACCTGCTGGGCGCGGGTGCGGGCTTCTTTCCGATGTTCAACCGCAACAAGAAAAGCATTGCGATTGACCTGCGCAGCCCCGAGGGGCTGGAGGTGGCGATCCGCCTGGCCTCATCTGCCGACGTGGTGGCGCAGAACTTCAAACCTGGCGTGATGGCGAAGTACGGCCTGGACTACGCAGCCCTGTCGCGCCTGAACGAGCGGCTGATCTACGTGAACCACACCGGCTTTTTGCCCGGCCCCTACGAGCACCGCACCGCTTTGGATGAGGTGGTGCAGATGATGGGCGGCCTGGCCTACATGACGGGCCGACCGGGCGACCCGCTGCGCGCTGGCGCCAGCGTGAACGACATCATGGGCGGCATGTTCGGCGCCATCGGCGCCATGGCCGCGCTAATGCAGCGCCAGCAGACAGGGCGAGGGCAAGAGGTGGATTCGGCCCTTTTTGAGAACAACGTGTTCCTGGTTGGCCAGCACATGATGCAGTACGCGGTGACCGGTCAGGCCGCCGCGCCCATGCCCGAGCGCATCTCGTCGTGGGCGGTCTATGACGTGTTCAGCGTCAAGGACGGTGGGCAGATTTTTCTGGCCGCGGTGAGCGACGCGCAGTGGCAAACTTTTTGCGACGCCATGGGCTATGCCGATCTGAAGGCCGACCCGCGCTACGCGACCAACAACGACCGCGTGCGCGCACGCGCCACGCTTGTCCCAGAGCTGCGCCAGCGCCTGGCGGCGCACACGGCCGATGCGCTGGCAGCGGTTTTCGAGCGCCACGGTCTGCCGTTTGCACCCATCATGCGGCCCGAGCAGTTGTTTGACGATCCGCACCTCAATGCCACCGGCGGCCTGGCCGACATCACCTTGCCTGATGGCGAGCGCGCAGGCGCCACGGCACGCACCACATTGCTGCCGCTGCGCCTGGACGGCCAGCGCCCGGGCGTGCGCCTGAACCCGCCGCGGCTGGGCCAGCACACGCACGAACTGCTTGCGGGTCTGGGCTACACGGCCGAGCAGGCTGCCGCGCTGCATGCTTCAAAGGCCGTGGCCTGAATTCGGTGCCGACGGCCGGGGCGATCGGCGTACCTGATGCGCCAGTGCCCCGGCGCCCTGGCGCTGTTCCGCCGGCCTGGGCGCATTGAGCGGATGCCTACAGCCAGCGGCGCACCTTGCCGGCGTAGGCGGCAAATTCAGTGCCGAACTTGCGAGCCAGCGCCCGCTCCTCGGGAAGGATCTGCCAGCGTGTGATGTAACCCATGAACGCCGCCACACCTGCCAGGGCCAGCGGCGCGCCCAGGTACATGGCCCACGCCAGCAGCATGACGGCAAGGCCCAGGTACATCGGGTTGCGGGTGATGCGGTACACGCCGCCCGTCACCAGTGCAGAGGTGCCGGCGGGGCGCAGGGGGTTGACGGTAGTGTGCGCGCGGCGAAAGGCGTAAAGGCCCGCCACCTCCAACGCCATGCCCGGCAAGGCAAGCGCCACGGCCATGGCGGTGCGCCAGTCGCCGGCCGGGCTGCCTGCGCCGTCGGCCGGGGCCGCCAGCCACATCGCCGCGCCGGCAAGCGCGGCCACCACGGGGGGAGGCACTTTCAGTTCAAGCCAGTTCATGTTTGCCATGTTGCACCTTGGGGTTGTCTGGATGCTGCACCGCTCAGAGGCTGAGAGTTTTTTGCCCGTGCCCGAAAGGCGCGTCAAAACGTTCCTGGTCGAGGCGTAAAGCACAGCCATAGCCCGGGCCATGGCGAGCATTTACAACGATGAGCAGGGGCATTTTGGCGTGCAAGGCGGGCATGGGCAAAAAACTCTCAGCCTCTCAGGGAGTGCGTGGGCCATGCAGGCCGCTGGCCTCGGCCATCTGCACCAGCACCAGCAGCGCGCGGTTGACCGGCGTGGCCACGCCCAGGGCCGCGCCGCGCTGCACCACATAGCCATTCAGGTGGCCAATCTCGCTGGGCTTGCCCCGCGCCAGGTCTTGCGCGGTGGACGAGCGCTGCTCCGGCATGGTTTGCGCAATGCCGCGCACGGCAGCGTGGATGTCGCCGGGGATGTGCACGCCGTCTGCATGCGCCACCGCCAGGCATTCGGCCACCAGGTCGTCAATCACCTCAGTGGTGCCGCTGTGCCGCACCAGCCAGCCATAAGGCTGCTGCACGATGGCCGATAGCGCGTTGTAGGCGCAGTTGATGACCAGCTTGGCCCAGAGCGCGCCGCGCACGTTGTCTGACACCTCGGTGGTGATGCCCGCAGCGCACAGCGCATGCGCCACGCGCGCGCTGGCCGGCGAAGGGCCGATCACCAGCTCGCCGCGCCCAAAGTGCCGCACATGGCCCGGCCCCGCCATGGCCGTAGCCACATACACCACGGCTGCCGCAACGGGATGCGCAGGACCCAGCACGGCGCGGGTGCGCTCGTCGTTGTCCACGCCGTTTTGCAGGGTGAGCACCAGCGCGCCTGGCGCCAGGTGCGGCCGTATCTGCAAGGCAGCGGTCTCGGTGTCGGTGGACTTCACGCACAGCAGCACCACGTCGGCGCCCGCTACGGCTTGTGCCTCGGTGCTCGCCTGCAGCCGCACCTGACTGTCGTGCGTGGCGGTCTGCAGCCGCAGGCCGTAGGCCCGGATGGCCTGCACATGGTCAGAGCGCCCGATGAGCGTGACCGTATGCCCCGCACGCGCCAGCAGCGCGCCAAAGTAGCAACCCACCGCGCCCGCGCCCATCACGGCAAAGTGCGGGCGGGTGGCGTTGGAGGCAAGCACTGGCGGTGGATCGGTGACTGACATGCAGGGCCCTTTTTTGGGTGTCTGCGCGGCAAGCACCGCGCGGCCGGGATAGGTTAAAAATAATAGCTGGAGGCGCTTACGCCGTAAGGGCTAGAGGCCAAAACGGCTTAAATCACCGCGCATCGCTGGGCACCCAGGGGCCAGAGGCGGGCACGGCTTCGGCCTCGCCCGGCCAGGGCGGCATGGTGACGGCCACGGCGCACACCGACTGCGACGGCGCGGCCCGAAACTGAAACTGCGTGCCCTGCGGAATGCTGAGGAACACGCATGAAAAAACCCGCCCTTGAACATGCCAGGGGCGGGTTGACCGCAGTGGGCCGCGTGCCCGGGTTTACAGCGAGTCGATGAAGCTGCGCAGCTTGTCGCTGCGGCTGGGGTGCTTGAGCTTGCGAAGGGCCTTGGCCTCGATCTGGCGGATGCGCTCGCGCGTCACGTCGAACTGCTTGCCCACTTCTTCCAGCGTGTGGTCGGTGGACATTTCGATGCCGAAGCGCATGCGCAGCACCTTGGCTTCGCGCGGTGTCAGGCCGTCCAGGATGTCCTTGACCACATCGCGCAGACCCGCCTGCATGGCGGCGTCGATGGGCGCGGTGTTGTTGCTGTCCTCGATGAAGTCGCCCAGGTGGCTGTCGTCGTCGTCGCCGATGGGGGTTTCCATCGAGATCGGCTCCTTGGCGATCTTCATGATCTTTCGGATCTTGTCCTCGGGGATCTCCATCTTGGCAGCCAGGATGGACGCATCGGGCTCGAAGCCAAACTCCTGCAGGTGCTGGCGGCTGATGCGGTTCATCTTGTTGATGGTCTCGATCATGTGCACCGGGATGCGGATGGTGCGCGCCTGGTCGGCAATGCTCCTGGTGATGGCCTGGCGGATCCACCACGTCGCGTAGGTCGAGAACTTGTAGCCGCGGCGGTATTCGAACTTGTCCACCGCCTTCATCAGGCCGATGTTGCCTTCCTGGATCAGGTCCAGGAACTGCAGGCCGCGGTTGGTGTACTTTTTCGCAATCGAGATCACCAGGCGCAGGTTGGCCTCGATCATCTCCTTCTTGGCGTCGCGCGAGCTGGCTTCGCCCGCGTTCATGCGCTTGTTGATCGCTTTAAGCTCGGACAGTGGCACAACCACGCGCGATTGCAGGTCGGTCAGCTTTTGCTGCAGTTCCTGGACGGGCGGGATGTTGCGCGCCATGACGGCTGACCAGGGCTTGCCGGCGGCGGCCTGCTTTTCGACCCATTGCAGGTTGAGCAGGTTGGCCGGAAACTCCTTGATGAACAGCTCCTGTGGCATGCCGCACTTGTCCACGATGATGCGGCGCAGCTCGCGCTCTTTCTTGCGCACGTCGTCCACCTGGGCGCGCACCGTGTCGCACAGCTTTTCGATGGTCTTGGCCGTGAAGCGGATGGTCATCAGCTCGGCAGAGATTTCTTGCTGCACCTTGGCGTACGCAGGGCCGCCGTAGCCTTCCTTGTCGTAGATCTTGTGCATCTTTTCGAAGAGCGCGCGCAGCGTGTCAAAGCGGCGCAGGGCCTCGTTCTTGAGCTCTTCGAGTTTCTTGGTCAGTGCCTTGGAGCCGCCCTTGCCGTCGTCATCGTCGGCTTCGTCGAACTCGTCAAAGTCTTCCTCGGCCACATAGTCGTCGGCCTCGTTGGGGTTGGAAAAACCATCCACCACGGTGGATATGACGACCTTGCCTTCGCGGATTTCCTCGCCCATGTTGAGGATCTCGGCGATGGTGGCGGGCGAGGCGCTGATCGCCTCCATCATGTCCATCAGGCCGCCTTCGATGCGCTTGGCGATCTCGATCTCGCCCTCGCGCGTGAGCAGCTCCACCGTGCCCATTTCGCGCATGTACATGCGCACGGGGTCGGTGGTGCGGCCGAATTCCGAGTCCACGGTGGACAGGGCGGCTTCGGCTTCCTCTTCGGCTTCTTCCACGGTGGTGGCCGTGGGCGTCACGTTGTTCTGGAACAGGGTTTCCGCGTCGGGTGTCTGCTCGTAAACCGCCACGCCCATGTCATTGAGCATGGTGACCACGACTTCCATAGTTTCGGCGTCCACCAGCTTGTCGGGCAGGTGGTCGGAGATTTCCACCTGCGTCAGAAAGCCGCGGGTCTTGCCCAGCGTGATCAGCTTCTTGAGCTGGGAGCGGCGCTTGGCCATGTCTTCTTCGGAAAGGACGGTCTCGTCCAGGCCGAATTCCTTCATCAAGGCGCGTTCTTTGGCCTTGCTGATCTTCATGCGCAGGGGTTTGGCTTTCTCAGCCGGTGCGGCTTCGGCGGTTTCGGCGACCTCAGCTTCGGTGTCGCCCTCCAGGTCGGCTTCGATGTCCGACAGGTCGGCGTCGTCTTCCAGGCTTTCTTCCTTGGCCTTGGGTTTGCGCCCGCGCTTGGCGGGAGCCTTGGCAGCGGCGCCGGCGGATGCGGGTGCTGCGGCGGACGCAGCCTTGGCGGGGCGGCCAGCCTTCTTCTTGGGCGCATCTTCGGCCCCTTCGGCGGCCGGGGCAACCGCAGCGGCGGCCTTGGGCGCGCGCACGGGCTTTTTCTTCAGAAGTTCATCGGCGGCTTTTTTCAGTTCGGCGGCAGTTTTCGGCGTAGTCACAGTTTCGACTTTCGTCGCGGCCTGGGGCTCGGTGGCAGCGGCGCCAGCGGGGGCAGCTTTCATCGGCGCCGTGGCGGCGGTTTTCACAGGGGTTGCGGCTTTGGAGGCGGCCTTCGCAGCGGTGCCAGAGGCAGGCTTGGGCGACTTCGCGGACTTTTGAACAGGCATGGACAACCTCAGGGTCAAAAACGGACACACAAAGAAAACACAAGCGCCAAGGGCTTCGGCGCGGACAGGCACAGCGAAGGACGGGCCTTCGCGCTTTGAGGGGCGGGCCCTCCGGGGCAAGATGTCTGGGCGAACATTTGGTGTGCAGTCCTTGCGGTGGGGGAGGGCGGTTGTGCGCGTTTGTCACGGTTGCCTGATCCGGAGGTGCTGCTGTCGCTCTTGCCGACAAGCCCTACATTATACCGGCGCAGCAAAATTCAAGAGCCTTTGTCAATACCCTTTGTCAAGCCCCGTGGGAAAGCCCTTTTTCCAGGGCGCGGCGCCGTTCTTGTAACAGGCGGTAGCGTTCCAGGGCAGCCGGGTCGTTGGCGGCTGCCGCGATCAGGGCGCTTTGCTGCTGTTTGATGGCGTCGATCAGCATGCGGTCCAGCAGGCCGCGCAGTTCGGCGCGCAGCTCGGTCTCGTCGCCCTCGGTCTGGGCGTGCGAGCCCGTCATCACGCGCTCGGCCAGGGCCTGGCAGCCGTGGCCGGCCAGCGCCTCGCGCAGCACGGCCCAGGATCGGGGGCCGTGCTCGTGCAGCTGGCCTTCCAGCCACAAAAACAACGGGCCGTGCGGTGCGGGCTGGTCGCACAGGGTGGTGTGGTCCTCGTGCGAGAGGTCTTCCAGAAACTGCATGTGCGACAGCAGCAGGCGCGCGGCGTGGTCGGCGCGCCCCGCCAGCGGCGTGCGCGGCAGGGGCGGTTGCGCGGGGCGATCGTCGCGGCGCCAGCGTCCGTTCTTCCATTCGCCGGTCTTGCGCCAGGGGCGGCGCATGGGATCGCCGCTGGCGGGGCCGCCATGCCACATGTCCGGTGGTTCCTGGCTCCAGGCAGGTTCGTTGCCAAATGGTGACCCGTCGTGCGCCGGTGTGGTGCCGGCCACGGCGCCGTGGCGTGCGCCCTCTTGGGCCCATAGCTCGGCCAGCTCCTTGGGCGGCAGCTGGCCCAGGTCGCCCAGCTCGGCCAGCAACTGGCGCTTGAGGGCGCCGTCGGGCAGCGCGGCCCACAGCGGGCGGGCGTTGCTCAGCATGTGGGCGCGGCCCTCGGCGGTGCCCAGGTCGCAGCCTTCGCGCGCGGCCTCCAGCACAAAGCGCGACAGCGGCATGGCGTCGCCCACATGGCGCGCGAAGGCATCAGGCCCGTAGGCGCGGATGAAGCTGTCGGGGTCGTGATCGGCGGGCAGAAACAGAAACTTCACGCTGCGGGTGTCACTGGCGTAGGGCAGGGCGCCTTCGAGCGCCTTGCGCGCCGCGCGCCTGCCGGCGGCGTCGCCGTCAAAGCTGAACACCACCTGGTCGGTGAAGCGAAACAGTTTGTGCACGTGCTCGGGCGTGCACGCCGTGCCCAGCGTGGCCACGGCATTCGGAAAGCCCAGCTGCGCGAGCGCCACCACGTCCATGTAGCCTTCGGTGACCAGGGCGTAGCCCTGCTCTCGGATGGCATTGCGGGCCTCGAACAATCCGTACAGCTCGCGGCCCTTGTGAAAGACCGGTGTTTCCGGCGAGTTGAGGTATTTGGGCTTGTCATCGCCCAGCACGCGCCCGCCGTAGCCTATGCACTCGCCCTTGACGTTGCGGATCGGGAACATCACGCGGTCGCGGAAGCGGTCGTAACGCTTGCCATCCTCTTGGTTCACGATCACCAGGCCGCTTTCTTCCAGCAGCGGGCTGTCGTACTCGGGGAACACGCTAGCCAGGCCCCGCCACCCCTCAGGCGCATAGCCCAGGCCGTAGCGCTTGGCCACCTGCCCCGACACGCCCCGGCCCTTGAGGTACTGGATGGCACGCGGCGAATGGCGCAGGTGGCCGCGCCAGGCTTCGCCGGCTTTATCCAGCACCTCGGTCAGCGTGGCCTGCTTTTGGCGCTGTGCGGCGGCGCGCTCGCGCTCTTGCGGTGACACATCGTCCTGCGGCACCTGCAGGCCGGCTTGCTGGGCCAGGTCCTGGACTGCCTCGACAAAGCCCATGCCGGCATGGTCCATCAGAAAACCGATGGCGTTGCCGTTCTTGCCGCAGCCAAAGCAGTGAAAGAATTGCTTGGAGGGGCTGACGCTGAACGAGGGCGATTTTTCCCCGTGAAAGGGGCACAGCCCCATGAAGTTGGCGCCGCTTTTCTTGAGCTGCACATAGCGGCCGACCACATCGACTACGTCAACGCGCGCGAGCAACTCCTGGATGAACGACTGGGGGATGGACACGAGGGGTATTTTCCATCAGCTACCCGTCAGCTGACTTTGTTGTAATGAACAGGTTTTGCATCGATCGAACCCAACACCTGCAAGGAGCCCGTCGTGACCAGCATGTATGACCAGAATCTGCCCCGTAACGAAGCCAACCACGCGCCGCTGTCGCCGCTGTCCTTCATCGAGCGCACGGCCCAGGTGTATCCCGATCGCCTGGCTATCGTGCACGGCGATCTGCGCCAGACCTGGGGGCAGACCTACGAGCGCTGCCGCTGCCTGGCCAGCGCCTTGCAGCGCGCGGGCATAGCCAAGAACGACACCGTGGCCGTCATGCTGCCCAACACCCCGCCGATGGTGGAGGCGCACTTTGGCGTGCCCATGGCGGGCGCCGTGCTCAACACCCTGAACACCCGGCTGGATCCAGAGACCATTGCCTTCATGCTGGATCACGGCGAGGCCAAGGCCGTGATCGTGGACCCCGAGTTCGCACCGGCGATGGCCAAGGCGCTCGCGCTGCGCAAGTCGCAGGCCCCCATCTTGCTCATCGACGTGGAAGACCCCCTGTACGGCCCGGCCGCGCAGCGCCTGGGCGCGCAGACCTACGAAGAATTTCTGGCCACCGGCGACCCGCAGTTTGCCTGGGAACTGCCCGCCGACGAGTGGGACGCCATCGCCCTCAACTACACATCGGGCACCACAGGCAACCCCAAGGGCGTGGTCTATCACCACCGCGGCGCTGCGCTCAACGCCGTCAGCAACGTGCTGGAGTGGGACATGCCCAAGCATGCCGTCTATCTGTGGACGCTGCCCATGTTCCACTGCAACGGCTGGTGCTTTCCATGGACGGTGGCGGCGCGCGCCGGCGTCAACGTGTGCCTGCGCCGCGTGGAAGCGCAGGCGATTTTTGACGCCATTCGCAACCACGGCGTCACGCATTACTGCAGCGCGCCCATCGTGCACGGCCTGCTGGTCAATGCCCCCGCGGCCCTGAAAGAAGGCGTGCCCGCGGGCGTGAAGGCCATGGTGGCGGGCGCTGCGCCGCCTGCGTCGATGATTGAAGGCATGGAAAAGCTGGGCTTTGACCTGACCCACGTCTATGGCCTGACCGAGGTCTATGGCCCGGCCACCGTGTGTGCCAAGCACGAGGCCTGGGACGCGCTGGACATCGGCGAGCGCGCCCGCCTCAACGCCCGCCAGGGTGTGCGCTACCACCTGCAGCGCGCGGCCATGGTGCTCAACCCCGACACCCTGGAGCCCGTGCCGCACGACGGCGAGACCATGGGCGAGATCATGTTCCGCGGCAACATCGCCATGAAGGGCTACCTGAAGAACCCCAAGGCCACCGACGAGGCCTTCCGCGGTGGCTGGTTCCACAGCGGCGATCTGGCGGTGCAGTACCCCGACGGCTACATCAAGATCAAGGATCGCAGCAAGGACATCATCATCTCGGGCGGCGAGAACATCTCGTCCATCGAGGTCGAAGACGTGCTGTATCGCCACCCCGACGTGGTTGCCGCCGCCGTAGTGGCCAAGCCCGACGAGAAATGGGGCGAGACGCCCTGCGCCTTTGTCGAGCTGAAGGCTGGCGCCACCACCATGCCCGAGGACATCGTGGCGCATTGCAAGAAGCACCTGGCCGGCTTCAAGGTGCCGCGCGCCGTGGTGTTTGGCGAACTGCCCAAGACCAGCACCGGCAAGATCCAGAAGTTCGAGCTGCGCCGCCAGGCGGGCTCGGCCATGGCGATCAACGTCTGATTCAAAACGCCGCTGCAGCCCGGCACCGCGCCTGCAGGCCACCCTCAACGCGCGGGCGTGGCCGCAGCCCTGCGGCGTGCAAAGTTCCACCACGGCAGCACACGGCTCATGGCCAGCACCTCGCCGCAGTGCATGGGCGCATATCCCGGCATGGCGGCCATGCGCCGTTGCCACGCGGGGGTCTGCAACAGCTCGCGCAGCGCCCGCGTGGCTGGCTGCTCCAGACTGGACTTGAGGCAGGCCAGGTGGTATCGCTCGTGCACCAGCGGCACGAAGTCCAGCCCGCGCGCGCGCGCCGCCAGCTCAATGCCCATGCCCACGTCGGCACTGCCGGCCGCGATGGCCTGCGCCAGCGCGGCGTGCGAGGGCTCGTCACGGTCGTAGCCGTCGATGTCGCCGCTCTCCAGCCCCGCCTGTGCGAGCAGGTCGGTCAGCAGCACGCGCGTGCCCGTGCCTAGCGGCCGGTTGACAAAGCGCGCGCCCGTGCGCGCCACGTCGGCCAGCGATGTGAGACCCAGCGGATTGCCGCGCGCCACGATCAGGCCCTGCGTGCGCCGCGCAAAGCCAATCACCTTGTGCAGGCCCGGCTGCAGCAGCGGGCGGTAGGTCTGCGCGGCCAGCGAATCCCGGGCGGGTTCTTCCAGCGTGTGAAAACCGGCGATGGTGCAGCGCCCTTCGTTGAGCGCGCGGATCGCATCCACGCTTCCCGTGAAGCGGATGTCCAGGTGCAGCGCGCCGCCCTGGCCTGCATGCGCGGGCGCGGTGGCGAAGGCGCGCAGCACCGACAGCGCATCGTCGTGGCTCGCGTACAGCGTGAGCACATGGGCGTGTTCGTCGAACGCCACGGCAAACGCGCGCTCCAGGTCGGCGCGCAGGGCTTCGATCTGCGGTGCCAGCCGCGCCTGTGCCTGGCGCTCGGCCCACAGCAGCTTGGTGCCAAATTCACTGAGCTGCGCGGACTGTCCCTTGCCCCAGATGATGAGCTCGCTGCCCAGCTGCTCTTCCCAGCGCTTGAGCGCGCCCCAGACATGGCGATACGACAGATCCAGCGC
>NZ_JBFWLZ010000002.1:40925-72444 GCF_050251835.1 Diaphorobacter sp.
GCAGCTTGGTGCCAAATTCACTGAGCTGCGCGGACTGTCCCTTGCCCCAGATGATGAGCTCGCTGCCCAGCTGCTCTTCCCAGCGCTTGAGCGCGCCCCAGACATGGCGATACGACAGATCCAGCGCCCGCGCCGCGCCCGAGATGGAGCCCTGCTGGGCTACGGCCTGCAGCATGTCGAGCAGGGGATTACGGATCAGCGCGTCGCCCGCGTCGCGGTCGAGCGTGTAGTGGAGTTGGATCCTATGCACAGGTGTTCATATCGCCGGGGATTGCATTGCTGCATACGATAGCCCACCCATGTCCACCATCTCCCAAAGCGTCGCCACGGCGCTGCAACTCATCACTTCCGCCGACGCTGCCTTGTGGACCATCGTCATGCGCTCGCTGTCCGTCAGCGCCACAGCCTGCCTGTTGGCTTTCGGTGCCGGCATCTTGCTGGGGGCCTGGTTGGGCGTGGCGCGCTTTGCCGGGCGCGATGCGGCGCTCGCGGTGCTCAACACGCTGCTGGCCGTGCCTTCGGTGCTGGTGGGGTTGGGCGTGTACCTGCTGCTGTCGCGCACCGGGCCTCTGGGCAGTCTGGGCTGGCTGTTTTCGTTCAAGGCCATGGTGCTGGCGCAGGCGCTGCTGGTGCTGCCGGTGGTCACTGCGCTCACGCGCCAGGTGGTCGAGGACGTGGAGCGCGTGCATGGCGAACAGCTGCGCTCGCTGGGCGCGGGCACCTTGCTGCGCGCGCTGGTGATTGCCTGGGACGAGCGCTACGCGCTGCTCACGGTGCTGATCGCCGCGTTTGGCCGCGCCATTTCAGAGGTGGGCGCGGTGATGATCGTGGGCGGCAATATCGACGGCTTCACCCGCGTCATGACCACCGCCATCGCGCTGGAGACCAGCAAGGGCGACCTGCCGCTGGCGCTGGCGCTGGGTCTGGTGCTGCTGGTCGTGGTGTTGCTGCTCAACCTGGGCATTGCGTTGCTGCGGCGCTGGCGCGAGCGCGTCGATGGTGCGGCTGTGGGCGGCCTGACCGGGGTGGCCGCATGAGCGCGCTGCCGTCGCAAGCCCTGCGCCGGGCGCATAGCTCTGAGCAAGCGTGCGCCATTGATCCGCCGTTGTTTGCCCTGCGCGACCTGACCGTGCGCTACGGTGCGGTACAGGCGCTGACGGACGTGAACCTGCGCGTGCTGCCCGGCGAGCGCGTGGCCCTCATCGGCTCCAACGGCAGCGGCAAGAGCACGCTGCTGCGCACGCTGCATGGTCTGGTGCGCCCCAGCGCGGGGCAGCTGCGCCGCGATGGAGCCCCGCGCGTGGCCATGGTTTTCCAGCGACCGTTTGTGCTGCGCACCAGCGCGCTGAACAACGTGGCGCTGGGTCTGTGGCTGCGGCGCGTGCGCTGGCAGCAGGCGCGGGCGCAGGCGGCAGCGGCGCTGCAGCGCGTGGGGCTGCAGGCCATTGCCCGGCAGAACGCGCGCACCTTGTCGGGCGGGCAGCAGCAGCGCCTGGCCTTTGCGCGCGCCTGGGCACTGCGGCCCGACGTGCTGCTGCTGGACGAGCCCACCGCCAGCCTGGATCCGCATGCCAAGCGCGAGATCGAAGCGCTGATGGCCGACTTTGCCGCCAGCCACGGCAACGCCGGCCCGCAGCAGCCGCTGACCACGGTCTTCAGCAGCCACAACCTGGGCCAGGTCAAGCGCCTGGCCAGCCGCGTCATTTACCTGGAGCACGGCCGCATCCTGGCTGACTTGCCCGTGCACGACTTTTTCAATGGCCCCCTGCCGGAGGCCGCCCGTCTGTTCGTCAAAGGAGAAATAGCATGAACAATCACAAGCATTTTTGGCCTCTAGCGCTTACACAGACTGCGGTAGCAGCTATTGCTTTTGTAGCGTACGGCAGCGCTGCGGCGCAGGCCATCACCATGGCCTCGACCACCTCCACCGAGCAGTCGGGCCTGTTCACCCACCTGCTGCCGGCCTTCAAGCAGGCCACCGGCATCGATGTAAAAGTGGTGGCCGTGGGCACCGGCCAGGCGCTGGATATGGCGCGGCGCGGCGACGCCGACGTGCTGTTTGTGCACGACCAGGTGGCTGAAGAAAAGTTTGTGGCCGACGGCTGGGGCGTGAAGCGCTACCCGGTCATGTACAACGACTTCATCCTCGTGGGCGGCAAGGGCGACCCGGCCGCCACCAAGGGCAACGACATCGGCGTCGCACTCAAGAAGATTGCCGCGGCCAATGCCGAATTTGTCTCGCGTGGCGACAAGAGCGGCACCCATGCGGCCGAACTGCGCTACTGGAAGATCGCCACTGACGGCGTGAAGGGCAACGGCTACAAGGAATGCGGCTGCGGCATGGGCCCGGCGCTGAACATCGCGGCCTCCAGCGGCGCGTACGTGCTGTCGGACCGCGGCACCTGGCTCAACTTCAAGAACCGCGACAACCTGGCGGTGCTGGTGGAGGGTGACAAGCGCCTGTTCAATCAGTACGGCGTGATGCTGGTCAACCCCGCCAAGCATCCGCACGTCAAGCAGGCCGAGGCGCAAAAGTTTGTGGACTGGGTGATCTCGCCCGCGGGCCAGAACGTCATTGCCAGCTACAAGATCAACGGCGAGCAGCTGTTCTTCCCCAACGCTGACCAGCGTTAATTGGAATCTGACCCCCAATAACCCTCGACCGCCATTAATCCAATCGGCTCAATCCACCAGCGCCACACCCTTGACCTGGGCGAACACCGCGTCGCCCACGGCCAGCGCCAGCGTGCGGCATGAGCGCAGGGTGATGCGCGCCAGCAGCGTGATGCCCGCTACGTCTAGCGCTGCCAGCACCTGGCCCGGGCCGTCGTCGGCCAGTTGGGTGATGCGCGCGGGCAGCAGGTTCAGGATGCTGCTGTCTGCAGCGCGCGTGCGTGCCAGGCTCACGTCACGTGCCAGCACGCGCAGGCGCACGGTCTCGCCCGTGGCGCGGGGGCGGCCGCTGGCCAGCTGGATCTGTCCGCCGTTGATGGCCACCGTAAGCAGTTGGTCGTGCGCGTCGTACGTCAGCACGCGGCCGTGCACCAGCGCGGCGGCTGCGTCACCGTGCGCCAGGGGTAGATCCAGGCGCGCCATGAGTTCGGCCGTGGGCCCTTGGGCGGTGACGCGGCCGGCTTGCATCAGCACCAGGTGAGAGGCCAGGCGCGCCACTTCGTCAGGCGAGTGGCTGACATAAATCACGGGAATGTCAAGGCTGCGCTGCAGGCGCTCCAGGTAGGGCATGACTTCGGCCTTGCGCGCTGCGTCCAGCGCGGCCAGGGGTTCGTCCATCAGCAGCACCCGCGGGCTGGTGGCCAGGGCGCGCGCGATGGCCACGCGCTGGCGCTCGCCGCCCGACAGGGTGTGAGGCATGCGCGGCAGCAGGGCGCCCAGGCCCAGCAGTTCGACGGACTGATCCAGCGATACGCGCCGGCGCGACAGGGGCTGGCGGCGCAGGCCGTATTCCATGTTGCGGCGCACGTTCAGGTGCGCAAACAGGCTGGCCTCCTGAAACACGTAACCCAGCGCGCGCTGGTGCGTGGGGCGCCACTGCCCGCTGGCGCCTGGTTGGCCATCGTCTTGCCAAGTCTCGCCGTTGACCCGCACGCTGCCGCGCGCACGCTCCAGCCCTGCCAGCGCGCGCAGGCAGGTGGTCTTGCCGCAGCCCGAGGGGCCGAACAGCGCCGTCACGCCATGGCCCGGCAGCTGTAACTGCACATCCAGCGTGAAATCGGCGCGCTCCAACACCAATTGGGCCTGGATGCCTTGTGCTGATGTCATCGCGTCCCCTTGGGCTGCAGCCAGTGCAGCAGCAGCAATACCACGAAGGAAAACGCCACCATGCCGCCGGCCAGCCAGTGCGCCTGGGCGTATTGCATGGCCTCCACATGGTCGTAGATCTGCACCGACACCACGCGCGTCACGCCAGGGATGTTGCCGCCCAGCATGAGTACCACGCCGAATTCGCCCACCGTATGCGCAAAGCTCAGGATGGTTGCCGTGACGAAGCCCGGCAGCGTCAGGGGCAGGGCGACCGTGAAAAACCGGTCCAGCGGGCTGGCACCCAGGGTGGCCGCGACCTCCAGCGGCCTGCGGCCCAGCGCCTCGAAGGCGCGTTGCAACGGCTGTACGGCGAATGGCAGTGAATACACGAGGGAGCCGACCACCAGCCCCGGGAAGGTGAACGGCAGCCGCCCCAGGCCCAAAGCCTCGGTCAATCGTCCGATGGCGCCGCTCGGCCCCATGCTGACCAGCAGGTAAAAGCCGATCACCGTGGGCGGCAGCACCAGCGGCAGCGCCACCACGGCGCCCACCGGGCCGCGCCAGCGCGATGGCGTGTGCGCCAGCCACCAGGCCAGCGGCGTGCACAGCATCAGTAGCAGCACGGTGGTGGTGCCCGCCAGCTTCAGCGTGAGCCAGATGGCGGCCCAGTCTTGCGGGGACAGTGGCAGAAGGGGCATTGCAGTTGTGTGGAGCTCGGCGGGTGTGGAGCAGGTCTGTGGGTGGGTTCAAGCATGAAATCCGCCCGCAGCCCAGTTGGAATAAGCGCTGAGTGCTTCAAAAAGAATAGCCGTAGGACTGAATGATGGCGCGCGCCTTGTCGCCGCGCAGGTAGTCCATCAGCGCAGCGGCGGCGGCGTTGCCCTGGCCGGGCTTGAGCACGATGGCGTCCTGGCGGATGGGCTCGTGCATGCTGGCGGGCACCACCCAGGCCGATCCCTCGCGCAGCCGGCCGCCTTCCATCACCTGCGACAGTGCCACAAACCCCAGCTGCGCATTGCCCGACGCGGCGAACTGGTAGGTCTGGCCGATGTTCTCGCCGGTGACCACGCGCGGCTGCACCTGGGCCGTCAGGCCCAGCTTGTCCAGCGTCTGCATGGCCGCCAGGCCGTAAGGGGCCAGCCTGGGGTTGGCGATGGCGATGTGCCTCCAGTCGCTTTGCTGCAGCACCTTACCCTCGGCATCCACGTAGCCGGCCTGTTTGCTCCACAGCACCAGCCGGCCGATGGCGTAGGTGAAGCGCGTGGCGCCATCGCCCAGGCCCTCGCGGGCGATCTTTTCGGGTGTGGTGTCGTCGGCTGCCAGCAGCACGCCAAACGGCGCGCCGTTGGCAATCTGCGCATAGAACTTGCCCGTGGCGCCAAACGACAACACGGCCTTGTGGCCCGTTTCCCGCTCGAACTGCGCGGCAATCTGCTGCATGGGCGCAGTGAAGTTGGCTGCCACGGCCACATTGACCTCGGCACTGTGCGCAGTGGAGGCCGCCAGCAGCGCGACGTACGCAATGTTTCTGCCAATCGATGAAACCGCCATGGATAGTACCTCGCTATTCCATTGATGAATAGCGGGCAGTATAGCCAGTGCCCTGCGGCGGGCGGCATGATGCGGGCCATGCACCAACATCCCTCGTTTCTGGATGCCTTGCGCCACGACATGGCCGACAAGCGCATCGACATCCTGCGCCAGATAGGGCAGGGCGGCTCCATCTCGCAGGCGGCGCGGGCTGTGGGCGTGAGCTACAAGGCAGCGTGGCAGGCGCTGGACACCCTGACCAACCTGGCTGGTGTGGCGCTGGTGGAGCGGGTCGTGGGCGGCGCGGGCGGCGGCGGCGCGCGGCTCACGGCGGCAGGCGAGCAACTGCTGGCCGCGGCCGATGCCATGCAGCAGGCGCGCGCCGTGGTGTTGCAGCGGCTTGATGGCAGTGGGCTTGCCCAGGCGGCGGCCGCGCGCCTGGCCTTGCGCACCAGCATGCGCAATCAATGGCCCTGCATCGTGCAGGGCTTGCAGGCAAGCGGGCCGGTGGTGCGCGTGCACCTGTCGTGTGCGGGTAGTGCGGATGACGCACGCGTTGGCAGTGAGGATTGCGCTGCGGGTGATGCAGCCCGCGGCCTGCATGTGTACTCGCGCATTACGCGAGAGAGCGCCGAGCTGCTGGGGCTGCGCCCTGGCATGCCCGTGCAGGCCCTGTGCAAGGCCACCGCGGTGCGCGTGCTGCCGGTAGCCGGCGTGCCCCCGGCGTCCGGTGCCAACCATTGGGCTGCGCGGGCCACGCGTGTGTCACGCGGAGAACTGGGCGACGAGGTGTCCGCGCAGCTGGACGCGGGCGTGCAGATGGTCGGATTTGCGGCGCCGCGATCAGGGCTGCGCGTGCGCTCGCGCGTCGTGATGGCGGCGGATGAATCGTCCATCGTCCTGGCTTTCGAGAGCGCATGAATGTCCCGTAAAACCCCGCGTCCGCCGGGGCGATGACGTGTTGCTACGTAGGCGTTACTACATAGGCATTTCTCCCAGTTATGTCGCAGGGGGCGCCCCCTTACGATCCGATGCAACTTAAACACGGAGTCGGGCTGTGTTGCGCACCTTGCGCGACATGGGTCCGGTGGCAATGAGCGACGTCATACTGAAAACTTCTCGCCTCACCAAGGAATTCAAGGGCTTCACCGCCGTCAGCGACGTGAACCTGAGCGTGCGCCGTGGTGCCATCCACGCATTGATTGGGCCCAACGGTGCGGGCAAGACCACCTGTTTCAACCTGCTGACCAAGTTCCTGGAGCCCACCTCGGGCACCATCGAGTTCAATGGTCACGACATCACGCGTGAGCAGCCCGCGCAGATCGCGCGGCGCGGCGTGATTCGGTCGTTCCAGATATCGGCGGTGTTTCCGCATCTGACGCTGTTGCAGAACGTGCGCCTGGGCCTGCAGCGCAAGCTGGGCACCAGCTACCACTTCTGGCGCAGCGAGAGCAGCCTCAATCAGCTCAACGACCGGGCCATGGAGCTGCTGACCGAGGTCGGCCTGCAAGACCTGGCTGATGAGGTCACCGTCAATCTGCCCTACGGCCGCAAGCGCGCCCTGGAGATCGCCACCACGCTGGCCATGGAGCCTGAGCTGATGCTGCTGGATGAGCCCACGCAGGGCATGGGCCACGAAGATGTGGACCGCGTCACGCAGCTCATCAAGAAAGTGTCGGCAGGCCGCACCATCCTGATGGTGGAGCACAACATGAAGGTCATCTCGACCATCGCCGATTGCATTACGGTGCT
Source organism: Diaphorobacter sp. (assembly GCF_050251835.1). Lineage (NCBI taxonomy): Bacteria > Pseudomonadati > Pseudomonadota > Betaproteobacteria > Burkholderiales > Comamonadaceae > Diaphorobacter > Diaphorobacter sp. The sequence goes on from NZ_JBFWLZ010000002.1 coordinate 47,970, forward strand.
GCAGCGCGGCGCCGTCCTGGCCGAAGGGCCCTACGAAGAAGTCTCAAAGAATCCGCAAGTCATGGAAGCGTACATGGGCACAACCGACGGCCAGCTGCAGGGGGCGCACTGACATGGCCGGCACACCCGCATTGGAAATCAAGGGCCTGCAGGCCTGGTATGGCGAGTCGCATGTGCTGCACGGCGTGGACATGGTGGTGCAGCCCGGTGAGGTGGTCACGCTGCTGGGGCGCAACGGCGCGGGCCGCACGTCCACCATGCGCTCCATCATGGGGCTGACCGGCGCGCGCAAGGGCTCGGTCAAGATCAACGGCGTGGAAACCATCGACATGCCCACGCACCGCATTGCGCACCTGGGCGTGGGCTACTGCCCTGAAGAGCGCGGCATTTTCTCCAGCCTGTCGTGCGAAGAAAACCTGCTGCTGCCGCCGGTGCTCAAGACTGGCACGCAGGGCATGTCAGTCGATGAAATCTACGCCATGTTTCCCAACCTGGCCGAGCGCAAGAACAGCCAGGGCACGCGCCTGTCGGGTGGCGAGCAGCAAATGCTGGCCGTGGCGCGCATCTTGCGCACCGGCGCCAAGCTGCTGCTGCTGGACGAAATCTCCGAAGGCCTGGCGCCCGTCATCGTGCAGGCGCTGGCCCGCATGATCACCATGCTGCGCCAAAAGGGCTACACGGTGGTGATGGTGGAGCAGAACTTCCGCTTTGCCGCTCCCCTGGCTGATCGTTTCTATGTCATGGAGCATGGCTGCATCGTGGAGAAGTTCGGGGCAGCCGAACTCGAAGCCAAGATGCCCGTCCTCAATGAGTTGCTGGGCGTGTGAGCCCGCTGTTTTTTCCCGTTCATTTCTGACCACCAAAGGAGACCGCAATGCAAAAATCGCTCAAGAAGCTGGTACTGGCCCTGGGCACCGCCGGCCTGGCACTGTCTGCCGTGCAGGCGCAAGCACAGGACAAGGTGAAGATTGGTTTCATCACCGACATGTCCAGCCTCTACGCCGACGTGGAAGGCAAGAACGGCGCGGTGGCCATCCAGATGGCGATCGATGACTTTGGCGGCAAGGTGCTGGGCAAGCCGATCGAGCTGCTGACCGCTGACCACCAGAACAAGGCCGACATCGCCGCCAGCAAGGCCCGCGAGTGGATCGACACGCAAAACCTGACCATGCTGTTTGGCGGCACCAACTCCGGCACGGCCCTGGCCATGGCCAAGGTGGCCGAAGAGAAAAAGCGCGTGTATTTCAACAACGGCGCGGGCTCCTCGGCACTGACCAACGCCCAGTGCACGCCCTACACCGTTCACTATGCCTACGACACCGTGGCCCTGGCCAAGGGCACGGGCGGCGCCGTGGTCAAGCAAGGCGGCAAGGACTGGTTCTTTCTGACGGCGGACTACGCCTTTGGCCAAGCACTCGAGAACGATACGGCTGCGGTCGTCAAGGACAGCGGCGGTCGCGTGGTGGGCAGCGTCAAGCACCCGCTGAACGCCTCTGACTTCTCTTCCTTCCTGCTGCAGGCGCAAAACTCCAAGGCGCAGATCCTGGGCCTGGCCAACGCGGGCGGTGACACCATCAACGCCATCAAGGCCGCCAAGGAATTCGGCGTTACCAAGAACATGAAGCTGGCTGGCCTGCTGGTGTTCCTGACCGACATCCACAGCCTGGGCCTGCGCAACACAGAGGGCCTGCTGCTGACCACCAGCTGGGACTGGAACCTGAACGACCAGACGCGTGCCTTCGGCAAGAAGTTCTTCGCCAAGACCAAGCGCATGCCCACCGACATCCATGCCGCCGACTACTCGGCCACCATGAACTACCTGAAAGCCGTCCAGGCCGCTGGCACCACTGATGCCGACAAGGTCATGGAAAAGCTCAAGTCCACCCCGATCGACGACTTCTACGCCAAGGGCGTGATCCGTCCTGACGGCCGCTTTGCGCACGACATGTACCTGATGCAGGTGAAGTCGCCCGCAGAGTCCAAGGAACCGTGGGACTACTACAAGGTCGTGGCCAAGCTGCCTGCCGACCAGGTCTGGACCACCAAGGCCGAGAGCAAGTGCGCGTTGTGGAAGTAACGCTGCGCTGACCGAACCCTCCCACATCACCCGTAGCGTCTAGTTCAAATGGAAATTTTTGGTGTATCAATGTCGGCCATGATGAGTCAGCTCCTGCTGGGGCTGGTCAATGGCTCGTTCTACGCGATCCTCAGTTTGGGGCTGGCCGTGATCTTCGGCCTGCTCAACGTGATCAACTTCGCGCACGGCGCACTGTTCATGCTGGGGGCGCTGATCACCTGGATGGCCATGAGCTACTTCGGCATCAACTACTGGGTGATGCTGATTGCCGCTCCGCTGATCGTGGGGGTGTTCGGCGTGCTCATCGAGAGGCTGATGCTGCGCTGGATCTACAAGCTCGACCACCTCTACGGCCTGCTGCTCACGCTGGGCCTGACGATGATGATCGAGGGCGTGTTCCGCTCCATCTATGGCGTCTCCGGCCTCGGGTATGACACACCCGAGCTGCTGGAGGGCGCCACCAATCTCGGCTTCATGATCATGCCCAACTACCGCGCCTGGGTGGTGGTGGCATCCGTCCTGGTGTGCGTTGCCACCTGGTACGTGATCGAGAAAACCAAGCTGGGTGCCTATTTGCGCGCGGGCACCGAAAACCCGCGGCTGGTCGAGGCTTTCGGCGTCAACGTGCCGGTGATGATCACCCTGACTTACGCCTTCGGTGCAGCGCTGGCAGCGTTTGCCGGCGTACTGGCTGCGCCGGTCTATCAGGTCACGCCGCTCATGGGCCAGAACCTCATCATCGTCGTGTTTGCGGTGGTGGTGATCGGCGGCATGGGCTCGATCATGGGCTCGATCCTTACCGGTCTGGGACTGGGCGTGATCGAAGGCTTTACCAAGGTGTTCTACCCCGAAGCATCGTCCACCGTGGTGTTCGTCATCATGGCCATCGTTCTCCTCATTCGCCCCGCCGGCCTGTTCGGCAAAGAGAAGTGATTCACAGGGGCTGCACGCATGAACTCGAAAAAACTCGCCCCCATTGGCTATGGCCTGCTTCTGCTAGGCCTGCTTGTTGCACCTTTCCTGGGTGCCTATCCGGTCTTCGTGATGAAGCTGCTGTGCTTCGCGCTGTTTGCCTCGGCATTCAACCTGCTGCTGGGCTACACGGGCCTGCTGTCGTTCGGCCACGCTGCCTTTCTGGGCGGTGCGGCTTACGTGACGGGTCACTCCGTCAAGGTCTGGGGCGTCACGCCCGAGATCGGTCTGCTGCTCGGTCTGGTGTCGGGCGCGTTCCTGGGGCTGGTGATGGGCTTTTTCGCCATTCGCCGCCAGGGCATCTACGCCACCATGATCACGCTGGCACTGGCGCAGATGCTGTTCTTTGCAGCGCTGCAGGCGCCGTTTACAGGCGGTGAGGACGGCCTGCAGGGCGTGCCGCGCGGCAAGCTGTTCGGCATGATCGACCTGGGCAGCGACCTGACCATGTACTACGTGTGCCTGATCGTGGTGGTGGCAGCCTTCCTGGTGATCGTGCGCACCATCCACTCGCCGTTTGGCCAGGTGCTCAAGGGCATCAAGGAAAACGAGCCGCGTGCCATCTCTCTGGGCTACGACACCAACCGCTTCAAGCTGCTGGCCTTCGTGATCTCGGCCGCCATTGCCGGTCTGGCCGGCGCGCTCAAGACCCTGGTGCTGGGCTTTGCCACGCTGTCCGACGTGCACTGGAGCTCCTCCGGCCATGTGGTGCTGATGACGCTGGTGGGCGGACTGGGCACGCTCAGCGGCCCGCTGGTGGGCTCGGCCGTGGTGGTGCTGCTGGAAAACAAGATCGGCGAGATGGGCACGCTGCTGGCGCAGCTGACCACCATCGACTGGTTCAACACCCTGGGCGAGTCGGTCACCATCGTCACGGGCCTGATCTTCGTGGTCTGCGTGCTGGCCTTCCGCCGCGGCATCATGGGCGAGATCATTGCCTGGCTTGAGCGCCGCCGCGAGGGCAGCGGCAGCACACACTAAGGCGCCTGGCGCATGGCGCGGCCATGCACAGTACCCCGGCCATGCACGGCGCGATGCCTGCATGGCCGCTTTGTTTTTGCCCTTTGCCAAAGCCAGAGCGTGTGAACCTGGGTGACCACCGTCGTCAGCGTCAAGCGCTCAACCCAGCTGCAATCGCCGCGTGTAGCCCGTCATCTCCAGGTAGCCGCGCCCGGTCTCGCGCCCAGAGGTGTCTTGCAAGGCGCACAAGCCTTCCCAATACACGGCGCCTGTCGAGCCGCGGCTGTCCAGCTCCTGGTCGTCCAGCAGCGCCTGCACCACAAACGCGCCAGCGGGCGTTTCCACTCTCCACTGCACCGGGTAGCGTGCGCCGCTGGCGTTGCTGCGCCAGCGGCGCAGCGGCGTGAAAACCACGGCGTCAGGCGCAAACACCTGCACGCCATCCGTACCCGACCCTGCACCCGCCGCGCGCCATGACCCGCCCGCCCACAGCGTGCTGCCATCGGCACGCCGCAGCCGAAAGGCGGTCAGCGCGGCGCCGTCGTGCAGGTTCATGCCGATCCAGTCCCAGCCCACGGCGTCAGGGTGCATCAGCGCCTCGCTGCATTCGTGGTCCATCCAGGCGCGGTTGTCGGGCGCGGGGGCTTGGGCTACCGCCATGCGCCGACCCGCCAGCGTGATGGCGCCCGTCACCGCCAACTGGGGCTGGCTGTAGTAATAGCTGGCCTGCTGGGGGTCGGGGCCTTTGCGCGACAGGCCGCCGCTGCCTTGCAGCAACACGCTTTGGGTGCTGGTGCAGTCCAGCTCCAGCGCGAAGCCTTCGGCCTGGGCGCGAATGGCGTAGCGGCTGCTGCCCGGCGTGGCGCCGCCCTGGCGCACCAAAGACCAGTCGCGCAGGCGCACCTGCGTGTCGGCTTCCAGCGCATGGGCAATGCCAAAGCCTGCGCGTGCGATGCGCTGGTCATGCAGTTGCCTGCGGCCCTGCACGTCGGTCAGCGCCGCATGCGCAAAGATGAGCTGGCGCGCCGCAAAGGCCGACTGCATGGCTTGCGCTGCGTCCACGCGCGAGCGAAAGAACGTGATCTGAAAACCCCACAGCCGGTCGTCGGCGCGCGCATGGCCGGTGATGTACCACCACTCGGTGCGCAGCTCGGGGTGGCTGCCATAGTCGCGCGGAAAGCGCAGCACGCGCGCGGGCAGGGCGGTGGCCGGCCCGGCCAGCGCCAGGGCGCCCATGCCGATCAGCCAGCGCCTGCGCGCCAGTGCAAAACCAGGGGCGTTGATGCTCACCAGTCCTCCTTGACGGCCATGACTGCGTCGTTCGTGGCGGCGGCGCGGCCCGCCAGCCAGGCGGTCAGCGTTCCCACGGCCACCACGGCAATGGCCAGCGCCAGCAGCCGCGGCCAGGGCACGGCCATGTCCATGGTCCAGTGAAAACTCTGCGGATTGACCACATGCACCAGCACCACGGCCACGGCCAGGCCCAGCAGCGTGCCGGCCACGGCGCCCACGGCCGTCCATGCGGCGCCTTCGCCGGCGACCACCGTCAGGATTTGCCGCCGCGTGAGGCCCAGGTGCGCCAGCAGTCCAAATTCTTTGCGCCGCGCCAGCACTTGCGCGCTGAAGCTGGCTGCCACGCCAAACAGCCCTATGCCCACGGCCACCGCCTGCAGCCAATAGGTGATGGCAAAGCTGCGGTCAAAAATGGCCAGCGAGCGCGCGCGTATCGCATCGGCGGCGACAAACTCCAGGCTCTCGGCGGCTGCCTCGCCCAGACTCTGGCGGGCCTGGGCCAGCACTTGCAAGCGCAGTGCGTCGGTGGTGCTGCCCGGTGCGGGCCATAGCGCCAGGTTGCTGGCGCGCGCATCGCCCGTCAGGCGGGCAAAGTCTTGTGCGTCCAGCGCAATGGCGCCGTGCTGGCGTATGTAGTCGCGCCACACGCCTGCTATAAAAAATGTAGCTTCTGGCGCTTGTCCAGCTTGTGCTGGAGCCTGAAAAACCTTAGACAATTGCGGCCAGTCTGCGCCGGGCCGGGCGCCGTACAGATCCACCACCGCTTCGCTCACGTACACGCCCACGCGCCCGGCAGGCACGGGCAGGGCAGCGCCCAGCAGCGGCAGGACCTGGCCAGGGTCGGCGCCCAGCGGCTGCGCCAGCAGGGCTACGGGCGCGCGGTCGGGGGCCAGTTGCAGGCGGCTGGTGCGCAGCGCCTGCACGCGCGCCACGGCGGGCAGCCGGGCCACGGCGTCGGCAAAAGCGGGCGCAAACACGGCGCCATCATCGCCATTGGCGCTGACGGCCGTCGCGCGCAGGTACAGCGGCGCGGGCAGCACGCTGTCCAGCCACTGGCTGACCGAGCCGCGAAAGCTGCCCACCATCACCGTCAGCGCCACGGCCAGGCTCAGGGCTGCCACCACGCCGCCCACCGCCACGGCGGCGCTGGCGCGCATGCGGCGCGCGCGCTCCAGCGCCAGCAAGGCCAGTGTGTGGCCCACAGCCAGCGGCCGCAGCCGTGTCAGCAGGACTTGCACCAGCCAGGGCAGCAGCGCAATGCCGCCAATCAGCAGCAGCGCCACTGCGCCATAGGCTGCCAAAGGTATGCCAAAAACCGGTGGAAGCAATGCCAAGAAAGCGCCAGCTGCTATCAAAAAAAGACCCACCCAGGCCTGAGCGCCGCGCCCGCCGTGGGCACCCAGGCCCTTGAGCGTTTGCGCTGGCGCTAGCTGCTGGGCATGGCGTGCGGGCCACCAGCCGCCGACCAGCGCGGCGGCTACGCCCAGCAGGCCATAGACCAGCGCGGCTGGGGTGCTGAAGTGCAGCGCGGGTTGCACGCCGGTGAAGTAGCCGCCGCCCAGGTCGCCGCCCAGCATGGTCAGTGCCAGGGCCGCCAGCGCGGCGCCCAGCGCAATGCCGGCCACGCTGCCGATGAGGCCCAGCGCGCACGACTCCAGCAGCACCAGCGCCAGTCGCTCGCGCGGGGTGGCGCCCAGCACGGCCAGCAGCGCAAACTGCGGCGCGCGCTGCGCCACGCTGAGCGCCAGCACCGAATACACCAGAAAAGCCCCGGTGAACAGCGCCACCAGCGCCAGCACCGTCAGGTTGACGCGGTATGCGCGCGACAGGCTGTCCACGCGCTGCACTTCGTCTTGCGGCGCGGCAAACTGCACGCCCGCCGGCCAGCCGGGCAGGGCGGCCAGCGCCTGTTGCACGCTGGCGGCTGCGGTGCCGGGCATCAGCCGCAGGTCGATGCGCGTGAGCTGCCCTGCGCGGCCGAACAGATCCTGCGCCGCGCCAATGTCCATCACTGCCAGCGGCGGCCCGCCCGCAGCCACTGTGCCTGCCACGCGCACGCTGTGTGTGGACAGGCCGGTTTGCAGTTGCAGCGCCGGGGTGCGCGCATCGATGGTGCCCATGCCCAGCGCCTGCTGCGCTGCCGGGTTGAGGAACACCGTGGCTGGCGCCAGCATGGCCAGGCGGTCGGCCCCATCGAAGCCGCGCGGTGCCAGGGCAGGCGCCATGGCGGGCAGCACCAGCGCATCGGCGCCCACCACGCGCAGCGCCACGGGCGCGCGCGCCGGGTCTGCCGTGGCCCGCACAGGCTGCTCCAGCCAGGGGCTGGCCAGCTGCACTTGCGGCTGCGTGGCGACCAGGCCGTAGAGCGCTTCGGGCAACGTGCCTTGCGCGGCGCGCAGCTCCAGGTCGGGCTGGCCATTGACGGAGCGCACGGCCTGGGCAAACTCGTTCAGCGCCGAAGCGTTGATCACGTGCACCGCAAAGCCCAGCGCCACGCCCAGCATGACCGCGGCCACGGCAGCCGCGCTGCGCCAGGGGTGGTGGCGCAGCGCGGCCCAGGAAAACGAGCGCAGCAAGGCAGGCAGCATGGGCGCGATTGTGCGGTTTTCGGGCCTGCGCCCGGCGGGGTGGGGCGATTGGGGGGGTTGAACCGCTTGAAACCCTGAACCCCTTGAACGTTTTGGGGTGCAGGCTTATATATGCGTCAACAGGCCATGTTTGCCTGTTGTAGTCCCATCACTTGTTGCCACAGAAGGAGTTACACCATGAATTCGCTGGTCAGCCGTGGAAGTCTGTTTGACGATTTCTTCAAGGACTTTGCGCCCGGTTTCTATGTGCGTCCGCTGCATGGCGATGCGCTGCCCGAGCCGTCGCAGATCAAGATCGACGTGAAGGAGGATGACGGAACCTACACCGTGCATGCCGAGGTGCCCGGCGTGCCCAAGGAGGACATCAACGTCTCCATCGACGGCAACGTGGTCAGCCTGCGCGCAGAGGTGCGCCAGCACGACCAGAAGAAAGATGGCGAGAAGCTGCTGCGCAGCGAGCGCTACTTTGGCGCCGTGGCCCGCAGCTTCCAGCTGCCGGTCGAGGTGGACGCCACCCAGGCCAAGGCCAAGTACGACAACGGTGTGCTGACGCTCACCCTGCCCAAGAAACTGGGCAACAAGACGCAGCGCCTGGCAATCGAGTAAGCGTGGCGCTCACGCCGCCGGGGCGATGCCGCGCACCGTCAGGCGCAGCACCCGGTCGGCGCGTGCCGCGGCGGCCTGCGAGTGGGTGACCAGCACCAGCGCTGCGCCATGCTCGCGGGTCTGGGCGATGAGCAAGTCCATGACCCGGGCCGCCGTGGTGGGGTCCAGATTGCCGGTGGGCTCGTCTGCCAGCAGCAGGGCGGGGCGGTGCACCAACGCGCGGGCGATGGCCACCCGTTGCAGCTGTCCGCCGCTGAGTTGCTGCGGCAGCCGCTCGCCCAGGCCCTGCAGGCCCACGGCGGCCAGCATCTGCTGTACGCGTGGGTTGATGTGCGCGGCCGGCTGGCCCAGCAGCATCAGCGGCAGGCCCACGTTTTGCGCCACGTCCAGGTGCGGTAGCACATGGAAGGCCTGGAACACAAAACCCACATGGGTGCGGCGCCACAGCGCACGCTGCGTGTCGTCCAGCGGCCCCAGATCCAGGCCCTCGTGCAACACCTGCCCGGCATCCCATGAATCCAGCCCGGCCAGGCAATTGAGCAGCGTGGATTTGCCCACGCCCGAATCGCCGACGATGGCGACAAACTCTCCGCGCTGCACTTGCAGATCCACCCCTTCAAAGACCGCCTGCGCGCCGTAGCGCCGCGCCAGGCCGCGTGCTTGCAGCAAGGGTGTGGGCGCGCCGGTCATGTGCCGCCTTTCAGCACGCTGCCCAGCACGCGATCCAGCACGGCCTGAACCAGCTGCGTGGTGGCGCCGGTGGCGTCGCAGGCAATCACATGGCGCCCCGGCATGCTGCGCAGCCAGGTGATCTGGCGCTTGGCCAGCTGGCGGGTGGCGGCGATGCCGCGCTCGGGCAGGCTGCTCATGGGGTACAGGCCGTCCAGCGACTCCCAGGCCTGGCGGTAGCCCACGCAGCGCATGCTGGGCAGGTTGGCATGCAGGTCGCCTCGCTCGCGCAGGCGCCGCAATTCATCCAGGAAGCCCGCCTCCAGCATGGCGTGAAAGCGCTGGGCAATGCGCCCGTGCAGCCAGGCGCGGTTGTGCGGCTCCAGGGAAAAAAGGTTTGCGGTGCTGAGCAGTCGGTCGTTGGTGGAGGTTGTTTTTGCCGTGTGAAAGCTCGACAGCGGCCGGCCCGAGACATGCCACACCTCCAGCGCGCGCTGAATGCGCTGGCTGTCGCCGGGCGCCAGGCGCGCGGCGGTGACCGGGTCCACCCGCGCCAGTTCGGCATGCATGCCGCCCCAGCCGATGGCGGCCGCCTGCTGCTCCAGGCGTGCGCGCACGCTGGCGTCGGCGGGCGGCATGTCGTCAATGCCGTCAAGCAGCGCCTTGAAGTACAGCATGGTGCCGCCCACCAGCAGCGGCAGTGCGCCGCGCGCGCGAATCTCGCCGATGAGCCGCGTGGCGTCGTGCACAAACTCGGCGGCGCTATAGGCCTGCAATGGGTCGCGGATGTCGATCAGGTGGTGCGGCACGCGCGCCTGCTCATGCAGCGTGGGCTTGGCGGTGCCGATGTCCATGCCGCGGTAAACCAGGGCCGAGTCCACACTGATGATCTCCACCGGCTGTCGGGGCGCGAGTGCGTCGGCAATGGCCAAGGCCGCGGCCGTCTTGCCCGAGGCTGTGGGCCCGGCCAGCGCAATGGCGGGGATGCGATCTGCGGCAATGTGCTCAACTGGCATGGGCGGCCTCTTGCGGGGCATGGCTCTGCACCAGCGTCCAGGCGATGAGAGTCAGCAGCACGGACCTGCGGCCAAAGCGATCAGTCAGTAGCTTCCAGACCAGTTGTGAGCAGCCAAACGCCAGCGGCATCGCTGACGGCGTGAGCTGCCCGGCGGCGACGGGCGCGCCCAGGCTGCGCGTGAGTGCGGGCAGGTACACATCGGTGGTGAAGGGCTGAATGCTCGGCAGCAGGGCCGGCGCCACGAGGGCCAGGCCCGGGGGCGCGGGCACGGCGGGCGCATCCAGCGTGCCGACGGCGGCGGACGGAACGGACATGATGCGAGCGAGGGTAGCAGAGTCTGCGCGCGGCGCAGCCGGGGGCGTGCCGTGGGAGCGGGGTGGTCACAGCGCCGCGCGCAGGCGCTCGGCATGGCTCGCGAGCACGGCGGAGGGCGGCTCTTGACGTGGCCAGGTCAGGGCAATGCCGTCACCCTCATGGCGCGGTACCACATGCAGGTGAAAGTGCGCCACGGTTTGCCCGCCCAGGGCGCCGTTGGCCTGCAGCAACGTCAGACCGGGCGGTTGAAAGGCTGCCTGCACGGCCCGCGCCACACGGTGGGCGGTCCGCATCACGGCGGCGGCCTCCTCGGGCGTGGTGTCCAGCAGCGTGGCGGCGTGACGCTGGGTGGCCACCAGGACATGGCCCGGCGTGACCTGGCCGATGTCCATGAAGGCGACGGTCAGCTCGTCCTCAAAGACTTTGGCGCTGGGAATCTCGTTGGCCACCAGGCGGCAGAAGATGCACTGGCCGGGCGGCGAGGTATCGACAAACATGGGCATGGGACGTCTCTGCGGAGATTGTGTTGCAGGGGTGATCGTATGCCACCCCGCGGTTTTGGCGGGTGCGTGCCGCTCTCCTCAACGGGCGGGCACGGGTTGCGCATCCGTGCCGGCGCGTTGTCCCTTCGCCCTGCTGGCGGCCGTAGCATTGGGGACGGTGTCGCGCCAGGAGATGCCGTCGGGTGACTGCTTGGCATCGCGTTTGGCCAGGGCCGCGAGATTGGCCACATCTTCGGCCAGGCGCATGCTGCCGGGCGCGACGCGCACTGCACCGATCGACAGCGTGGTGCAGTAAAAGAAGCGATTGACGCCGTAGCGATCCTCCGCCCAGATGCCGCCGGCCTTGCGCGCGGGCTCGTCGAAGAGGGCCCTGGCCTCGCGCCCGAATTCGTCCACGATGCGCTGGCAGCGCTGCAGCCAGTCGCTGCTTTGAAACAGCAGCATGAAGTCGTCGCCGCCGACATGTCCCACAAAGTCGGTCTGCGGGTCGCAGTGGGTCAGTGCCAGGCGTGCCGCCAGACGGATCATCTGGTCGCCGCGCCAATAGCCGTAGTGGTCGTTGAAGGGCTTGAAATGGTTCAGATCGGCGTAGCAGGCAACAAATGATGCGCGCTTGTCCAGCAGGCGCTGCATGTGCAGGCTGATGGGGATGTTGCCGGGCAGTGAAGTGAGAGGGTTGGCGTGGCGCGCGGCTTCGATGCGCGCCTCGGTCACGCTGCGCACCAACTGTTCGCCGGTGCCCAGGCCCAGGTAGCGGCCGTTGTCGGTGACGATGAATCCGTCGCTGAGGTAGCGCTGGTCTTGCGAGGTCAGGATGCCCACCAGGTCTTCCACGTTGCAATCCAGCTCCACCACGCGCGGAGCGTCGTTGGCAAAGGCGGTACAGGGCTTGCGCCCGTGCACTTCCCGAAAGTACAGCGTGGCGTAGTGGTTCATGAAGTCCCGGCGGTTGATGATGGCCAGGGGACGGCCGTCGTCGAGCACCGCGATGGCATGCAGGTTGCTGTGCATGCGAAACAGCCCGGCCACGTCGTCATTGCTGGTGTGTGGCGTGACCGTAGGGGCCTGCACCGTGATCAGGCTGCGCAGGATGCCGGGGCGCACATGCTGGCTGCTGTGGGGCAGCACGGCCACGCGGCGATCCAGCAGCACGGTGGTGGCTGCGGGCTCTATGGCTTCGCGCGCCAGGACGGCGGGGCGGCCCAGCAGGTAACCCTGGCCGTAGGGAATTTCCAGGTCGCGTATGGCTCGCAGTTCTTCGCTGGTTTCTATGCCCTCGGCCACCAGCGTGGTGCCGAACAGGTCGGCAATGGCGCGTATGGCCTGCAGCATCTGCAGCTTTTCGGGGTGCTGATGGACGTCGCGGGTGAAATATTTGTCGATCTTCACGAAGTCGGGCCGTACTTCGGACCACAGGCGCAGGCTGGAGTGGCCGTCGCCAAAATCGTCCAGCGCCAGACGCATGCCGCTGGCGTGCACCTGGCGCAGCGCTTTGCACAGTGGCACCAGATCGGTTACGCGTTCATGCTCGGTGATCTCCAGCACCACCATGTGCGGGGCCACGCCCATTTGCCGCACCACGTCGGTCAGGGGCGCGGCGCCAAGTCGGCGCACGCCCCAGATCAGGGCGCTGGCGCTGATGTTGACGAACACCCGTCCCGGAGTTGACTGAGCGCCCCACTGCGTGAGGGCCTGGGCCACGCACATCAGCTCGAAGTCGTGCAGGATGTGTTCGTGGCGCGCCTGCTCCAGCAGCGCATCGGGCGACTGCAGCGGGCTGCCTGCGGGGCCACGTATCAGCGCCTCGTGCGAATAAATGCTTCCATCGCGCAGATTGGCCAGAGGCTGGAAGACGCTATGCAGCCCGTCCACTTGCAGAAGGCGCGCGACGGGGCCATCCCCATGCAGCAGCGCGGGCGACAAGATGTGCTGCATCGCCTCCAAAGCGTGGCGTCTGGGCTCGGGCATTGAGGGAAAACCTGGATTGCGAAAAATCGATAATAAGACAGTGGCATGAAAGGTATGTGACTGTGGGCAGTCTCTCTGAACACTGCCTGCGGCCTGCGGCGCTGCCTGGATCGACTTCCGGGTGGCAGCAATCCGGCGGTCAGGTGTGGGGGGGGCATGCGGGCGCGGCGCGCACTTTTATTTTGACCTTCCTCAAAGTGCAACAGGCGATGCACCGGCACAGTGGCGCCATGTTTTCCATTGCGTCCTTCAACCCGTCTGCGCAGGTAGAGGTGGTCAGCGCGGGCGAGGTACTGCGTGAGCGCCACCAAAGACCCGCGTCCGTGCTGTACGTGAACAGTGGCCGAGTGCTGCTGGGGGTGCGCGAGGACGGCGTGATGCGCCATCAGCTGGGCGTGGTGGAAGGGCCGTTCTGGCTCGATGCCGCCACCGTTTTGCTGAACCAGCCTTGCGCGGTGGACATGGTGGCCGACACGCCGGTGCAGCTGCACCGCTTGTCAATCGATGATTTCAGACGCACTTTCAACGATTTGCCGCAGGCGGCGCAAACCCTGCTGCACGACATGGCCACAGGTTACTGCCAGCAGACAGAGCTGGCGGTGAGCCGCCTGGCACAAGACGCCGAGGCGCGTTGCGCCCAGTGGTTGTTGCAGCATGCGCACAACAGCGAAGATGGCGGGCTGCGCGTCACGCTGCACCAGCGCAAGCGCTTGATTGCGGCGCAACTGGGCATCGCCCCCGAGACGCTGTCGCGCGTGCTGCGCCATCTGCGCGAGCACGGCCTCATCTCCGGCACGGGCAATGTGCTGAGCCTGCCGCAGCCGCGCGCGCTGCAGATGGTGGCGGGCGGCTAGTCGTCCTGGCAACCGCGTCGGCTGCACGCCACTGTGCCTGACCTTGCGCCGGTGGCCTGACGGCCTGTGCCGACCAGACGTCGGTCAGTCCAGGCCCGGTCAGGGTTTTTCCTGAAAGGCTCACAGGGTTCCACCCAAGCCGGGCAGTGCAGGCCCTGCGTATATTGGTGCGGGAGTCGTCCCCATCCCATCCAGGCATGCCATCCACCGCTTCAGATCACATCGCCCGGGGTGTTTCGGTTGTGGAGCACCCATGACGCCGGCTGAACACGCCGCCGTGCCGGGGATGGCCGCTGCCGACCGGGACGCGGGCGAGCCTGGCTGGTTCCCCGGGCCGTTGGTGCGCAAGCTGGTGGCGGTGGCGGTGCTGGCTGTTGTGATGTCGGGCGCGATGGCGGTGTGGCTGGTGTCGCGCACGGTGGGGCAAGAGGCCATGCAGCGCTTTGTGCGCCAGCAAAACGACGAGGTGGAACTGGTGGCGCGCCTGCTGGCCAGCAAGATCGAGCAAAGCCAGAAGGTGCTCGATAGCGTGGCAGAGGGCATCACGCCCGAGGTGCTGGACTCGCCAGCCTCGCTGGAATGGCTGCTGCAGCAGGGCCTGCCGGCGGTGCGTTTTTTTGATGCCATCCAGGTGGCGCGCATGGACGGCACCCTCAGCGTCAACCTGCGTTACGGCAGGCTGGAGAAGGCCTCCGACCTCGATCCGGCCGAGCGCGACTATCTGGTGCGCACCTTGCTGGAGGGCAAACCGCTGGTTTCCGACCTCATTGGCACCACGGCGCAGGATGCGCGGGTGATGTTCACCCTGCCGCTGCTGCGCGGCGAGGGGCGCGTGACGGGCGCCGTGGCGGGCCTGCTGCGGCTGCAGTCGCAAGGGCTGCTGCCGCACTCGCTGGCCCTGCCGGCGCGCAGCGAGTCGCGGCTGATGGTGTTCACGCAAGACGGGGTGATCCTGTCGCACCCCGATCTGCAACGCGTGATGGGCCGCGTGCAGGACGAGCCCGGCCTGGCCGATGCGTATGCCCGTTGGCGCAACGCCGAGCAGCCGGCCGGCAGCCGCGGCGTGACGCAGGTGCAGCCCGGCCATGTGGTGAGCCTGGCGCGCGTCCCCATGCCCCAGTGGGTGGTGGCGCGGGTGAGCGATTCGCAGGCCATGCTGGCGCCGCTGCACGGTGCGCAGCGCCGGTCGTGGTGGCTGGCTGGCGCGGCGACGGCGCTGGTCGCCGCGCTGGCGATGGTGCTCATGGTCTGGCTGGCGCGCCCGCTGGCGCTGCTACGTCAGCGCGCACTGATGTCCGGTTCTGCGGCTGGCCCTGGAGCTTTATGTGCGGTCGATTCGGCCGCTGAATCTGATGCCCAATTCCTGGCCGACAACCCATGCCCGCAGTTGCAGCCCGATCCGTCCACCGAGCCCCCCTGGCCCCGCTGTCCGGGTGAGGTGGACGACACCGCACGCGTGTGCGCCTGGCTGATCCAGTCGCGGCGCCTTGCCCAGCGCAGTTTGCGCGCGGCGCAGCAGCAGCTTCAGCGGGTGCTGGATCATGTGCCCCAGGGCGTCGCGGTCACGCGGGGCGAGCACGTCGAACTGGTCAGCCTGCAGGCCTGTCGCATGCTGGGCTACACGCAGCAGCAGTTGCAGGGGCGCCATATGCTGGATTTGCTGACCGCGCGTGACGGCGGGGCCGACCTGGCGCGGCAGGTGCGCTCGGAGTTTGCGGCGCACGGCATCTTTGACGGCGAATTGCCCCTGCGCCGCGAGGATGGCAGCACCCTGTGGGTTCATGCGCGCGGCCATTGCGTGCAGCCAGACGAGCCGGCGCGCGGCATGGTCTGGACGCTGGAGGATCTCACCGCTGTGCGCGAAACCCGCCAACAGCTGGCCTGGGTGCGCACGCGCGATGCGCTGACCCAGCTCATGAACCGTGCCGAGTTCGAGCACCGCCTCGAAGTGCTGCTGCTCGAACGCGCACGGCGCCCGCAACTGCCAGGCGAGGCGCTGCAACACGAATGCGGCGTGCTGCTGTTCATGGACCTGGACCATTTCACCGTGGTCAACGACGTGGCCGGGCATGACGCGGGCGACGATGTGCTGCGCCGCCTGGCGCGTCTGCTGGAGTCCGAAGTGGGCAACAGCGGCTGGGCTGCCCGCCTGGGGGGTGACGAATTTGCGGTGCTGTTGCCCGGCAGCACCGTGTCGCGTGGCCAGGCGGTGGCCGAGCAGTTGCGCGCCGCCGTGCAGGCCTGGGAGCCCGCCTACCAGGGGCGCAGCTTCACGCTGGGCCTGAGCATAGGTCTGGTGCCGCTGCACCTTGGCTCGCAGGATGCGGCGGCCGTGCTCTATGCGGCCGACATGGCCTGCTACCAGGCCAAGCGCACCGGCCGCAACCGGGTGGCTCTGGCGCAGCTGCCCGCGCAGGCCTGAGAAGGCGCATGGGGCTGGCGCCCACTTGTGCTGCGGCATTGTTTTGCTATGAATAAAATAGCTGTCGACGCATGTTGAACAAGCGCTGCATGCCTTTTCGATTCATGGTGGTTCATGCGCAAACTAGGAGACAATCGCACCGATGAACCCTTCACCCCCTAGTGCCCCCGCCACCGGCACACCGCGGCTGCAGCTGACGGGCATCACCAAGCGATACCCGGCCGTGGTGGCCAATGATGGCGTTTCGCTCACGGTGCAGCCCGGCCAGGTGCATGCGGTGCTGGGCGAGAACGGCGCCGGCAAGTCCACCTTGATGAAGATCATCTACGGCGCCGCGCAGCCCGACGAGGGCAGCATGCACTTTGACGGCCGCCCCGTGCAGGTGCGCAACCCGCAGCAGGCGCGCCTGCTGGGCATTGCCATGGTGTTCCAGCATTTCAGCCTGTTCGACACCCTCACCGTGGCCGAGAACGTCTGGCTGGGCCAGGATCGCCAGGTGCCATTGGCCGAGGTTGAGCGCCGCATCCGCGCCACGGCCACCGATTACGGTCTGGACATCGACCCTTTGCGCCCCGTGCACACCCTCAGCGTGGGCGAGATGCAGCGCGTGGAAATCATCCGCGCGTTGCTCACGCAGCCCAGGCTGCTGATCCTGGACGAGCCCACGTCAGTGCTTACGCCGCAGGCGGTGGACAAGCTCTTCGTGGTGCTGCGCAAGCTGGCCGGCGAGGGCTGCTCCATCTTGTACATCAGCCACAAGCTGCACGAGATCCGCGCGCTGTGCACCGCCTGCACGGTGATGCGCGGCGGCAGGGTCACGGGCGTGTGCGACCCGTCGCAAGAGTCCAACGCGTCGCTGTCGCGGATGATGATCGGCGCCGAGCCCCCGGCCCTGGCGCACCGCGATGCAACCGTGGGTGGCGTGGTGCTGAGCGCCCGCGCCCTCAATCTGCCTGCCGCAGAGCCCTTCGGTGTGCCGCTGATCGACATTGACCTGGAAGTGCGCGCTGGCGAGGTGGTGGGCATTGCCGGCATCTCGGGCAACGGCCAGAAAGAGCTGCTGCAGGCCTTGTCGGGTGAAGACCCGCGCGCCGAGGCTGCCATGGTGCAGCTGGCAGGGCCGCAGGGGCTGGTGCCCGCCGGCCGCCTGAACCCGCGCCAGCGCCGCGCGCTGGGCCTGCACTTTGTCCCCGAGGAGCGCCTGGGCCGCGGCGCGGTGCCCACCATGGGCCTGGCGCACAACCTGCTGCTGACGCGCACCGACGCCGTGGGCGCGTGCGGCTGGCTGCGCATGGCGCGTCTGCAGGAGCAGGCGCGCGCCATCATCGCGCGCTTTGGGGTCAAGGCGGGCGGGCCGGATGCGGCGGCGCAGTCGCTGTCGGGCGGCAACCTGCAAAAGTTCATCGTGGGCCGCGAGATCGACGCCGGTCCGCGCCTGCTCATCGTCTCGCAGCCCACCTGGGGTGTGGACGTGGGGGCGGCCACGCAGATTCGTGGCGAGATCTTGCGCCTGCGCGACCAGGGTTGCGCAGTGCTGGTGGTCAGTGAGGAGCTGGACGAATTGTTCGAGATTTGCGATCGGCTGCATGTGCTGGCCAAGGGGTATCTGTCGCCGTCCGTGCCGCGCGCCGAAGCCACGGTGGAGCGCATTGGCGAATGGATGAGCGGCCTGTGGCACACCGAAGTGCAGGCGCGCCTGCGCGTGGCCGCCGTACCAGGGGAGGCGGGCCATGCTCAAGCTTGAAGCGCGGCCCCAGGCCTCGCGCCTGTGGGCTTATGGCTCTCCGCTGCTGGCGCTGGCGCTCACGGTGCTGATTGGCGTGCTGTTGTTCGCAGTGCTGGGCAAAGACCCGGTGCGCGGCCTGCAGATGTTCTTCTGGGAGCCCCTCAAATCGCCTTACGCGCTGGGCGAGCTGGCCCTGAAGGCCACGCCGCTGCTCATCATTGCGCTGGGGCTGGCAGTGTGCTTTCGCTCCAATGTCTGGAACATTGGCGCCGAAGGCCAGTTTGTGATGGGCGCGGTGGCCGCGGGCGGCATGGCGCTGCTGGCAGACAAGGCCACCGGTCCGTGGATCGTCCCGGCCATCCTGGTTGCCGGAGTGCTGGGCGGCATGGCCTGGGCGGGCATCACGGCGCTCTTGCGCGACCGCTTCAATGCCAACGAAATCCTGGTCAGCCTGATGCTGGTGTATGTGGCCACGCTGGTGCTGGGCTACCTGGTGTATGGCCCCTGGAAGGACCCGATGGGTTTCAACTTCCCGCAGACCCGGATGTTCGAGCCCGTCACGCAAATCCCCAAACTGCTTGCCGGCTCGCGCGTGACCGTGGGGCTGCCGCTGGCGCTGGCGGGCGCGCTGCTGCTGTGGGTGTTTTTGTTTCGCACGCGCGCGGGCTTTGCGCTGCAGGTGGGCGGGCTGGCACCTGCCGCGGCACGCTATGCGGGGTTCTCATCACGGCGCGCGCTTTGGGTGGCGCTGCTTGTCTCTGGCGGCGCAGCAGGCCTGGCCGGGGCGCTGGAGGTGGCTGGGCCCATTGGCCAGCTCACGCCCTATGTGCCGGCGGGCTACGGCTTTGCGGCCATCATCGTGGCCTTCGTGGGGCGGCTGCACCCGCTGGGCATGGTGCTGTCGGCGCTGCTGATGAGCATGTTCTACATCGGCGGCGAGCTGGCGCAGTCCCGCCTGGGCCTGCCCAAGTCGATCACGGGCGTGTTTCAGGGTCTGCTGCTGTTTACGCTGCTGGCCTGTGACACGCTGATTGCCTACCGCGTGCGGTGGGTGGGCGCCAGGGGAGGGCGCGGGTGATGGAAAGTTATGCATTGCTTTTGGGCAGCACGCTCAGCGCGGGCACGGTGCTGGCCATAGCAGCGCTGGGCCTGCTGATCAACGAGAAGGCCGGCATCGTCAACCTGGGCGCCGAGGGCATGATGCTGTGCGCGGCCATTGCCGCATTTGCCACCGTGGTGCACACAGGCAGCTTCACGCTGGGGCTGCTGGCGGGCATGGCCGCTGGTGCGGCGCTGGCGGCGCTGTTCGGCGTGCTGGTGATCTGGTGCAACACTAACCAGTACGCCACCGGCCTGGCGCTCAGCCTGTTTGGCGTGGGCTTTTCGGCCTTCGTCGGCATTGGCTATGTGCAGGCCAAGCTGCCGGACACGCCCAAGTTCGCCTGGCCGGTGCTGGGGGACCTGCCTGTGGTGGGGCAGGCGCTGTTTCGCCACCACCCGCTGGTTTATCTGACGGTGCTGCTGGCGGTGCTGATGGTGTGGTTTTTGTACCGCACGCGCGCCGGGCTGGTGTTGCGCTCGGTGGGTGAATCGCCGCAGTCCGCGCATGCGCTGGGCTACCCGGTGCGCCGCATCCGTCTGCTGGCGGTGATGGCGGGCGGTGCGTTGTGCGGGCTGGCGGGCGCCTATGTGTCCACTGTGTACACGCCGCTGTGGGTGGAGGGCATGGTGGCCGGCCGCGGCTGGATTGCGCTGGCGCTGACCACCTTCGCCACCTGGCGGCCCGCGCGCGTGCTGCTGGGGGCCTACCTGTTTGGCGGCGTGACCATGCTGCAGTTTCACCTGCAGGCCACGGGTGTGCAGGTGGCCAGCCAGTTGCTGTCCATGCTGCCCTACCTGGCCACCATCGTGGTGCTGGTGCTGATCTCGCGCAACCCGGCCTGGATACGTGCCAATATGCCGGCCTCGCTGGGCAAGCCCTTTTATCCCGGAAGCTGAACCCATTTTTGATCACTGCAATGAACACGCTGAATAAACGCACCCTGCTCAAAACCGCCGCCCTGTCGGCCGTCGCCCTGGCAGCCCTGTCCGGCTGCGGCAAGAAGGAAGAGGCAGCACCGGCCGCGCCAGCTGCGCCGGCTGCGGCCCCGGCGTCTGACAAGCTCAAGATTGCCTTTATGTACGTCAGCCCCATTGGCGACGGCGGCTGGACCTTTCAGCACGAACTGGGGCGCAAGGCCATCCAGGACAAATTTGGCGACAAGGTCGAGACCTCTTTCGTCGAGAGCGTGCCCGAAAGCGCCGATGCCGAGCGCGTGCTGCGCGACATGGCGGCCCAGGGCAACAAGCTGGTCTTTGCCACCAGCTTTGGCTACCAGGAGTTTGTGCAAAAGGTGGCGGCCGACCTGAAGGACGTGAAGTTTGAGCACGCCACGGGCTACAAGCAGGCCGCTAACGTCGCCACCTACGACACCAAGACCTTCGAGGGCGCGTACCTGGCGGGCATCGTGGCGGGCGGCATGAGCAAGACCAGGACGGTGGGCGTGGTGGCCTCGGTGCCCATCCCCGAGGTGGTGCGCAACATCAACAGCTTTGTGCTGGGCGCGCAGAGCGTGGACCCGTCCATCAAGGCCAAGGTGGTGTGGGTGAACGAATGGTTCAACCCCCCGAAAGAGGCCGAGGCCGCCACCAGCCTGATCAACGGCGGCGTGGACGTGATGTACCAGAACACCAACTCGCCCGCCGTGCTCAAGACCGCCGAAGAGCGCGGCGTGCGCGCCTTTGGCAAGGATGGCGACATGAGCGCCTTTGCGCCGAATGCGCATCTGGGCTCAGCCGTGATCGACTGGTCGCCGTACTACGCCAAGGTGGTGGGCGACGCGCTGGCGGGCCAATGGCAAAGCGGCGCGCACTGGTGGGGCGTGAAGGAAGGCGCGATCGACCTGCAAAAGATCGCCGCCGACGTGCCGCAGGACATCAAAGACAAGGTCGAAAAGGCACGCGCAGGCCTGAAGGACGGCAGCTTTGCCGTCTGGACCGGCCCGGTCAAGGACAACACCGGCAAGGAACGGCTGGCCGCAGGCCAGGTGGCCGACCTGAAGTTACTCACCGCCATCAACTTCTACGTGGCCGGCGTCGAGGGCAATGTGCCCGGCACCGACGGCAAATGACAGTTCACTGCAAGTCCAACCCCGTCAAATCCCGAAAGGACCGGCTTCATGACTGATCCGCACAAGCGCTCGTGGCTCAAGGCAGCCGCACTGTCAACCGCCGTGGCGGCTGCCGCCCTGGCTGGCTGCGGCAAAAAGGAGGAGGCGGCGCCCGCGGCCTCCGCACCCGCAGCAGCGCCCACAGCGCCCGGCGGCCCCCTGAAGATCGCCTTTGCCTACATTGGCCCCGTGGGTGACGGCGGCTGGACCTACGCCCACGACCTGGCGCGCCAGAAACTGCAGGCCGAGTTTGGCGACAAGATCGCGACCACCCATGTGGAGAGCGTGTCCGCCGGGCCTGATGCCGAGCGCGTGCTGCGCGACCTGGTGCAACAGGGCAACAAGCTGATCTTTGGCACCACCTTCGGCTACATGGATGTGATGCAGAAGCTGGGTGCCGAATTCCCCGACGTGAGGTTCGAGCACGCCACCGGCTACAAAACCGCCGCCAACATCCGCACCTACGACAGCCGCACCTACGAGGGCGCCTACCTGGCGGGCATCATCGCCGGCGCCATGACCAAGACCGGCACGCTGGGCGTGGTGGGCTCGGTGCCCATTCCGGAGGTGCTGCGCAACATCAACAGCTTTACGCTGGGTGCGCAAAGCGTGAACCCCGCCGTCACCACCAAGGTGGTGTGGGTCAATGAGTGGTTCAGCCCCCCGAAAGAGACCGAAGCCGCCACCAGCCTGATCAACGGCGGCGCCGACGTGCTGTTCCAGAACACCGACTCGGCCGCAGTCCTGAAGACCGCCCAGGAAAAAGGCAAGCGCGCCTTCGGCTGGGACAGCGACATGACCGCCTATGGCCCCCAGGCCCACCTGGCTTCTGCCGTGATCAACTGGCTGCCTTACTACGCCAAGGCCACGCGCGACGTGCTGGACGGCACCTGGGCCACGGGCCAGTACTGGTGGGGCGTTAAAGAAGGCGCCATCGACCTGGTATCGATTGCCGACGACGTGCCCGCCGAAGTCAAGGCCAGGGTGGATCAGGTCAAGAACGGCCTGAAAGACGGCAGCTTTGTCATCTGGAAGGGGCCCATCGTGGACAACTCAGGGCAGGCCGTGCTGGGGCCTGATGCGGTGGCCGACGACAAGTTTCTGGCTGGCGTCAACTTCTACGTCAAGGGCGTGGAAGGCCAGGTGCCGGGCGGCAGCAACAAGTAAAACAGTGGCCGCGCTGCCCATGTTCAAGGTACCGCCCATTGCCGCAGACCGGCTGCCCGGCCTGCTGGCAGCAGCCCCAAAAGCCGAGCTGCACATCCACATCGAAGGCTCGCTGGAGCCCGACATGATCTTTGCGCTGGCGCAGCGCAACGGCGTAGCGCTGCCCTATGCCAGCGTGCACGATTTGCGCCGCGCCTACGCATTCACCAGCCTGCAGAGCTTTCTGGACGTGTACTACGCCGGTGCCAGCGTGCTGCTGCATGAGCAAGACTTTTACGACCTGGCCCAAGCCTACCTTGCGCGGGCAGCTATGGATAACGTAGCGCGCGCAGAGATTTTCTTCGACCCGCAAACCCACACCGCGCGCGGCGTGGACTTGCATACCGTGGTGGGCGGCCTGCACCGCGCCTGCACCGATGCGCGCCAAAACCTGGGCGTGTCGGCGTCGCTCATCCTGTGCTTCTTGCGCCACCTGAGCGAGGAAGACGCCTTCGCCACGCTGGAGCAGGCCATGCCGCTGCTGGACCGCATCGTCGGCGTGGGGCTGGACAGCAGCGAGCTGGGCCACCCGCCCGAGAAGTTTGCCCGTGTGTTTGCGCGCTGCCGCCAGCTGGGCCTGCATGTGGTGGCCCACGCGGGTGAAGAGGGGCCACCGGCCTACATCTGGAGCGCGCTGGACGTGCTCAAGGCCGAGCGCATCGACCACGGCGTGCAAGCCGTGCGCGACGCGGCCCTGATGCAGCGGCTGGCGCAAGAGCGCATACCGCTCACCGTCTGCCCGCTGTCCAACCAGAAACTGTGCGTGTTCCCCGGTCTGGCGGCGCACAACCTGCCGCAACTGCTGGAGGCTGGACTTGCAGCCACCGTCAATTCGGACGACCCCGCCTACTTTGGCGGCTACATCAACGACAACTTCACGCAGACCTTTGCCGCCCTGCCCATGCTGACGGCGCAGCACGCGTGGCAGCTGGCCTTCAACAGTTTCGAGGCCAGCTTTGCCCCCGAAGCCGACAAGCGCCGCTGGCAACAGCAGCTGCAAGCGTGTTTTGAGCGGCATGCAGACCCTGCCTGAAGCAGGATTGCAGGGTATTTCGCTACATTTTTGATAGCTTCCAGCGCTTTTTAGACAAGGGCTGGGGCCTGAAAACCTGCCTTTCCCAGGTCAACCTGCGGATGCGCGTGCCATGACCACGCCTGCATGCGCACGCAGCACGGCTCGCACGGGCGAGGCGTCGGCGGTGGTCAGCTTGAGCGGCAGGGCGATGAGTTCGTAGTCGCCCTCGGGCACCTCGTCCAGCACCAGGTTTTCGAGCACGCGCAGACCGCGGCGGCGTATCACCTGGTGGCTGGGTAGCGGCCGGCTGTCGGCCGGGTCGATGCTGGCCGTGTCGATGCCCACCAGCACCACGCCCGCGTCGGCCAGGCACTCGATGGTCTGGGGCGCGTAGGCACTCAGGTAGGCGTCCCAGCGATCCACGGGCATGCGCGCATAGGTGCGCACCAGCACGCGCGGTGGCAGGTTGCCGGTGATTGCGTGGGCGATGTGGCGCCACTCGATCAGCGGGCCGCAGCCGATGGCGTGGATCACCCGGCAAGGGCCGATGAAGGCATCCAGCGGCAACGCGCCGATGGCCGCGCCGCTGTCGTCGTAGTGCAGTGGCGCGTCCGCATGCGTGCCCACATGTGGCGACATCGTGATGGCGCTGACATTCACCGGGCAGACCGGGCCGATGGTGGCGCACCACTGCTGGCGGTAAGGCGTGTCGCCCGGAAACACCGGGCTGCCCGCGTGCACGGGCATGGAGATGTCCCACAGCAGGCGCGGGGCGGGGCGCGGCGGTTCAGGCGATTGGGGCATGGCGGTGGGGTGCAGGCGGCTGGCTGATGGAGGTTGATGGAGGTTGATGGTGGTTGATGGTGGTTGATGGATGGAGGTTGTCTGAGGGATATTGCCTGAGGGCGATTGTCTGATGGCGCGAAAGGGCCGGTGGTCAGAGCACTGGGCCGTCCAGTGGCGCCAGTCGGTGGCGCTGGCGGGCGCGGTTGCAGGCGTCGCTGCCCGCCTCGAACTCGCGGCAGGGCGAGGGCCGCCACTCATAAATGCCGCAGGCCGCGCGCTGGCCCACCG
>NZ_JBFWLZ010000002.1:72544-118268 GCF_050251835.1 Diaphorobacter sp.
GGGCCGTCCAGTGGCGCCAGTCGGTGGCGCTGGCGGGCGCGGTTGCAGGCGTCGCTGCCCGCCTCGAACTCGCGGCAGGGCGAGGGCCGCCACTCATAAATGCCGCAGGCCGCGCGCTGGCCCACCGGGCCGGTGAGCGCGGCGCAGCGCGGCTGGGCGTGGTCGGTGCCGCGCATGCGGGCGGTGTGCTGCGTGACGGGCACGGTCAGGCCCTGGGGCACGCTGCCGCCCAGGTCTTCGGTCTCGTGCGCCGAGAAATCGACACGAAAACTGGCGCAGCAGGCGCCGCAGCTCAGGCAGGGGTGGGTGCTCATGGTGAGGGCTTAGGGTGATGTGTTTTGGTATTTTTGGCGCCTAGCCCTTGTTTTATAAGCGCTAGCAGCTATTGATTCAGGAGCGCATGCCACTGCCATTGCCGTGTTCTTGTGCATCACTTCAGGCGGCTTGCGGCCAGTCGGGGGCATCGTCGTCCATCAGTGGTGGCAGGCCGAATTTCGCCCGCACGTCATGGCAGCCGTAGGACGCAAATGGAAAGTCGCGGCAGGGCTGGGGTCGCTGCTCGTAGATGCTGCAACCGATGCAGCCATTGCCCAGATCGGCCAGGGCCACGCAGCGCACGGGGTGGCGTTCGGTGCCGTTCATGCGGTAGCGGTTGCCGCCGGCCTCGTGGGCCAGGGCGTCGGGCACGCGGCCTCCCATGGATTGCAGCTCATACACGGAAAACTCCACGCGGTAGTTCTGGCAGCACATGCCGCAGCGCAGGCAGGGGTGGACGGGGGTGGACATTCGGGTTCCTCCGGTTCAGGGCATCGGCAACGCACCCCGGCTGGCAGGTGCACCGCACAGCCAGTCGGGGTGATCAGCAGGGATCAGGGAGCGATGAAGGCGACCCCGCGCATGGGCGGGTCGCCCCGAAGCCGGGCCGCTAGGTGTGGCCCTGGAGGAACTTCAGATAGAAAGTGTGGATGCGCACCTGCAGCGCGTGGACATGGGCGGCTGCACGCCGCGCGGCGGCGTGCAGCTCAGGCGCCAGCAGATGCAGCCGGGATGCCTGCGGGTGCGGCCCCAGGGGGCAGGGCGGGTGGCCTGGGGGCGGGGGATGCAGTCGCGCCAGGGCCATGATGGGTGTGTGGCGAAGGGGCTCAGACGCGGCCGAGCACCAGGTACTCCATGAGCGCCTTTTGCACGTGCATTCGGTTTTCTGCCTCGTCCCAGACGACGGACTGCGGGCCGTCGATCACGTCGGCCATCACTTCCTCGCCGCGGTGCGCGGGCAGGCAGTGCATGAACAGCGCGTCGGGCTTGGCCACGGCCATCATCTCCGCGTCCACGCACCAGTCGGCAAAGGCTTTGCGGCGCGCTTCGTTCTCGGCCTCGTAGCCCATGCTGGTCCACACGTCGGTGGTCACCAGGTCGGCGCCGCGGCAGGCGTCCATGGGGCTGGCAAACACCTTGTAGCAGCCGGGGCGGTGGGGCTTGCCGCCGAAGGCCAGCGCTTCATCGACCTCGTAGCCGCCGGGTGTGCTCACATGCACGGTGAAGCCCAGCAGGTCAGCGGCCTGCAGCCAGGTGTTGGCCATGTTGTTGCCGTCGCCCACCCAGGCCACGGTCTTGCCGGTGATGGTGCCGCGGTGTTCGATGTAGGTGAAGATGTCCGCCATGATCTGGCAGGGGTGGAACTCGTTGGTCAGCCCGTTGATGACGGGCACGCGCGAATACTGCGCAAAGCGCTCGATCTTGACCTGCCCAAAGGTGCGGATCATCACCAGGTCGGTCATGCGGCTGATGACGCGGGCGCTGTCTTCAATCGGCTCGGCGCGGCCCAGCTGGCTGTCGCCGGTGGTCAGGTGCACCACGCTGCCGCCCAGCTGGTACATGCCCGCCTCGAAGCTCACGCGCGTGCGCGTGCTGGCCTTCTCGAAGATCATGGCCATGGTGCGGTCGGCGAGCGGGTGGTATTTCTCGTAGCTTTTGAACTTGCCCTTGATGATGGCGGCGCGCGAGAAAAGGTAGTTGTACTCGTCGGCAGTGAAGTCGCTGAACTGCAGGTAATGTTTCATAAGGGGTCGGCCTTCTTCATTCGGCCAGGAAGGCCTGCACCAGGGGGGTGAGCCGTGCCACGATTTCGTCGGCCTCGGCGCGCGTCAGGATGAGCGCGGGCACCAGGCGGATGACGCGTTCGGCGGTCACCGACAACAGCAGGCCGGCCTCGGCCGCGCGCTCCACCAGCACGCCGCAGGGGCGATCCAGCTCCACGCCGATCATCAGACCCTGGCCGCGCACCTCCACCACGCCCGCGGTCTGGCCCAGCGCCTGGCGCAGCGCGGCCATCAGGTGGGTGCCCACGTCCGCTGCGTTGTGCAGCAGGCCGTCTTCTTCCATGATGCGGATGGTCTCCACACCGGCGCGCATGGCCAGCGGGTTGCCGCCAAAGGTGGAGCCGTGGTTGCCCGGCTTGAGCACCTCGGCTGCCGCACCGTGCGCCAGCACAGCGCCCACCGGCACGCCCGAGCCCAGGCCCTTGGCCAGGGTCATCACGTCGGGCACGACGCCCGCCCACTGGTGGGCAAACCACTTGCCGGTGCGGCCCATGCCGGCCTGCACTTCGTCGAGGATCAGCAGCCAGCCGTTGGCGTCGCACAGGCGGCGCACCTGCTGTAGGTATTCGGCGCGCATGGGGTGCAGGCCGCCTTCGCCCTGGATGGGCTCCATCATCACGGCGACGACGTTGGGGTTGCCCTCGGTAGCTTCCTGCAGCGTCTCGATATCGTTGGGCGCCACGCGGATGAAGCCGTCCAGCAAGGGGCCAAAGCCGTTGCGTACTTTGGGGTTGCCGGTGGCCGTCATGGTGGCGATGGAGCGGCCATGGAAGGCGTGGTCATAGACCACGATGACGGGCTTGTCGATGCCCTTGTCCACGCCGTATTTGCGCGCGATCTTGATGGCGGCCTCGTTGGCTTCCAGCCCGGTGTTGCAAAAGAACGCGTTGGTCATGCGCGCGCGTTCGGTCAGTAACTGGGCCAGCGCTTCCTGGCCCGGCACATGGTAGTAGTTGGAGGTGTGGATCAGCCGGGCGATCTGCTCTTGCAGGGCAGGCACCAGCTTGGGGTGGTTGTGGCCCAGTGTGTTGACTGCGATGCCGCCCAGTCCGTCAAGGTATTGCTTGCCGTTGATGTCCCACACGCGCACGCCCTGGCCTCGATCGAGCGCGATGGGCACGCGGCCATAGGTGTTCATCACGTGGGGCGAGGCAGCCTCGACAAATGCGGTCATGCGGACTTCTCCAGACAGGGGGACAAGACGGACACGGCCCTGGCGGGCCGTGAAGTTGGAAGCACGATTTTAGGGGCAGGCTTTGTATCCGGCGTTGAACCCAGACTTCGCGTGGAATGCCGCTGGGGTGCTGCGGGCAATGTGGGTATGGCCGGTCAGGGCATTACCTGTGCATCAGCTGCCCAGCTCTTATATAAGAGTTAGAATGAATCCACGCGGCGCACAAGGCCTGCAGTCCTCACACCACCAGAACCCAATGGTTGCTCCCACCACCCAAGAAGTCTTCATTCAAGGCATAACCCACGAGGGAAAAACCTTTCGTCCCAGCGACTGGGCCGAGCGGCTGGCCGGGGTCATGAGCCAGTTTCGCCCGGGTGGCGCGCGGCCTGGCAGTCATCTGAGCTACTCCCCCTGGTGCGTGCCCACGGCCATGAATGGCGTGAAATGCGTGGTGGTCAATCGTGAACTGCAGGCCTACGAGCCCATGGCTTGGGATTTCGTGATCAATTTTGCACACGACAACAACCTGCAAGTCGTCGAGGCTTGCTTTCTTCCCGACCTCGTGGATTCCAAAGCCTGAAGCCCAAATCTGTTCGCCAGGTTGAGCTGGCGCAAGCCGCAAACATCACCGCGCCAGCGCCTTCGGCATCCTTGAGGCACAAAAAAACCGCCCGGAGGCGGTTGATTTGCTTTGCTGACAGCGCACCCGTTACAAACGGCGGGTGGCGGGCCACCCGGGCTGGTTGTCTGACAGTGTCAGACGATGCATTTACGCTGCCGCGAGTGCCAGGGTTTTCACCTTGGCGGACAGGCGGCTCTTGTCGCGAGCAGCCTTGTTCTTGTGGAAGATGCCCTTGTCGGCAATGGTGTCGAGCACGGACTGTGCCTTGGCAAACAGCTCGGTTGCCTTGGTCTTGTCACCAGCCAGAACGGCCTTTTCGACGTTCTTCACGGCGGTGCGGTACTTGGAGCGCAGCGAGCTGTTCGCAGCGTTCAGCTTGAGGCCTTGGCGCGCGCGCTTGCGGCCAGATGCCAGGCGGGGGTTCTTTTTCTTCGGCTTTCCAGATGCCATGATATGTGTTCCTTGTGTCTGAGGATGTTGTCAGCAAAGCCCGCGATTGTAGCGCATGACCCGCATGTGGGGTGCAGGCGGCCCCAGCGAATACACTTGCCCCGGTGTCTCTGTTCAAAGCCGCCTCCACCGTATCGCTGTTGACCCTGGCATCCCGTGTCACGGGTCTGGTGCGTGATTTGCTTATGGCCTCCATGTTCGGGGCCAATGTCCTCACGGACGCGTTCAACGTAGCCTTTCGCATTCCCAACCTGTTTAGGCGCCTGTTTGCCGAAGGCGCTTTCAGTCAGGCTTTCGTGCCAGTGCTGGCTGCGCACAAGGTGCAGCATGGCGAAGAGGCCACGCGCGACCTGGTGGATGCGGTGGCTACCGCCTTGTTCTGGGCGTTGCTGTTGACTTGCGCGCTGGGTGTGGCAGGGGCGCCTGTGTTGGTTTGGGCGCTGGCCAGCGGGCTGCGCCAGCACCCTGAGGGCTTTGATGCCGCCGTCTTCATGACGCGCTGGATGTTCCCCTACATCGGCTTCATGTCCCTGGTGGCTCTGTCGGCCGGGGTGCTCAATACCTGGCGGCGCTTTGCCGTGCCGGCGGCAACGCCGGTGCTGCTGAATGTTTGCATGATCGCCGCCGCCTGGCTGGGGGCGCCACAGCTGGCGCGGCTTGGCATTGAGCCGATCTTTGCCATGGTGGGCGGCGTCATGGCTGGCGGCGTGCTGCAGCTGGCGGTGCAGATCCCCGCGCTGTACCGACTGGGCCTGCTGCCGCGCATCGGCATGACCTGGAGCAGGGTGCGCAGCGCCTGGCAGGACGCGGGCGTGCGCCGCATCCTCACGCTGATGGCGCCAGCGCTGCTGGGCGTGGGGGTGGCGCAAATTTCGCTGATGATCAATACGCAGATCGCGTCCTATCTCACGCCGGGCAGCGTGACCTGGCTGTTCTACGCGGACCGGCTGATGGAGTTTCCTACCGCGCTGCTTGGCGTGGCGCTGGGCGTGGTGCTCACGCCGCAGCTGTCGGCGGCCAAGGCCGCGGGCGACGCGCAGCGGTATTCGGCCATGCTGGATTGGGGACTGCGTATCGTGGTGCTGCTGGCCGTGCCCTGCGCCGTGGGATTGCTGACCTTTGCCACGCCACTGGTGGCCACGCTTTTCCACCACGGTGCTCTGCACGACCGTGACGTGGGCCAGATTGCCGTGGCGCTCGTGGGCTACGGCGTGGGCCTGCTGGGCCTGGTGGCCATCAAGGTGCTGGCGCCGGGCTATTACGCCAGCCAGGACATACGCACGCCAGTGCGCATCGCCATCGTGGTGCTGCTGGCCACGCAGGTCATGAATGCCGCGCTGGTGCCTCTGCTGGCGCATGCCGGGCTGGCGCTATCGATTGGCCTGGGCGCGCTGGTCAACGCGCTGTGGC
Organism: Diaphorobacter sp.; assembly: GCF_050251835.1. Classification (NCBI taxonomy): domain Bacteria; kingdom Pseudomonadati; phylum Pseudomonadota; class Betaproteobacteria; order Burkholderiales; family Comamonadaceae; genus Diaphorobacter; species Diaphorobacter sp. Next base: position 78,300 of record NZ_JBFWLZ010000002.1, read on the forward strand.
TGCTGGTGGGACTGGTGCGCCGTGGCAGCTTTGTGCCGCAAGCCGGCTGGGGCCGGTTTGTGCTGCAGGTGATGTGCGCCGGTGCGGTGCTGGCGGTATTTCTGGTCTGGGCGTCGCAGCACTTCGACTGGCTGGCGATGCGTGCGCACAGCGCGCAGCGCGCCGCACTGCTGGCGCTGCTGCTGTGCGCGTCGGCCCTTCTGTACTTTGGTGCGCTGTGGGCCTGCCGGCTGAAGTTGCGCCAGTTTCTGCGCCGATAGACCCCGTAGCGCCTTGACGACTGTCTTATGCCACTGAGCTACGCCGTACCGACTCCGCTGGAGTATTTCGCATCCCTGGTGGCCGTGGGCCCGGGTGAGGACATCGCCTTGCTGGAGGCCGCGGCCTGCATCGCGCATGACGAGCACCCTGACCTGGACGTGCAGCAGTTTCTGGACGAAGTGGATGCCTTGCAGGAGCGCCTGGCGCGCCGCGTGCCGGCAGATGCCGCGCCGCTGCATCGGCTCAACTTGCTCAATCGGTTCTTTTTTGGCGACCTGGGCTTCAGCGGCAACCTCAACGACTATTACGCGCCCTGCAACAGCTATCTGCACCTGGTGCTGCGCACGCGTCGCGGCATACCGATCTCGTTGGCCGTGTTGTGGCTGGAGCTGGCGCAAGGGCTGGGTCTGAGGGCGTACGGAGTTTCTTTTCCGGGGCATTTTCTGGTCAAGGTGCTGCTGCCTCGCGGCCAGGTGGTGCTGGATCCGATGACGGGGCATTCGCTGTCGCGCGAGGCGCTTGCCGAAAGGTTGCAGCCTTTTCGCTCCCCGCAGGCTGCGTTGGAGGATGAGGCGCCTCTGGGCCTGTACCTGCAGGCTGCGCCTGCGCGTGACATCCTTGCGCGCATGCTGCGCAACCTCAAGGAGATTCACCGCTCGCGCCAGGACTGGCGACGCCTGCTGGCGGTGCTCAATCGACTGATCGTGCTGTTGCCAAACGCCTGGAGCGAGTGGCGCGATCGCGGTCTTGCGCATGCCGAGCTGGGCCAGTCGCAGCAGGCGATCGAGGATCTGCACACTTACCTGACGCACGCAGGTGATGCAGACGATGCGCCGACGATTGCGCGGCGCATCGGTGGGTTGCGACGCGCCTGATGCGCTGATGCGCTTACGCAACCGCGGACACCTTCTCGCCAGGGCCAGGTGTCACCACATGCTCAGATGCGTGTGTCAAACTCACAGGCAAGCGCAATGTCACGCGGCGTGACGTACGCTATCCAAACCCCAATTTGCTTATTTTCAAGAGTTTCTCACCATGGTGCACCAATCTGGAATCAACTCACAGGATCTCATGCAGCGCATCGCCGACGAGCTGGCGGATGGGTATGACGAGGAGCTTGAACTTGAAATCGAAGATCGTCATTTCGACGAAAGCAACCTGAACCCGATTGAGGAACGGCTGGCGCGTCAGCAGTACTTTCGCGAGCTGTTCCGGCTGCAGGGCGAACTGGTCAAGCTGCAAGACTGGGTGCAGCACACGCGGCAGAAGGTGGTCATCATCTTCGAGGGGCGTGATGCCGCAGGCAAGGGCGGCGTGATCAAGCGCATCACCCAGCGGCTCAACCCGCGGGTGGTGCGTGTGGCGGCGCTGCCGGCTCCCAACGACCGGGAGCGCACGCAGTGGTACTTTCAGCGCTACGTGGCGCACCTGCCCGCGGCGGGCGAGATCGTGCTTTTTGACCGCAGCTGGTACAACCGCGCGGGCGTTGAGCGCGTGATGGGCTTTTGCACCGAAGACGAATACGAGGAGTTCTTCCGCAGCGTGCCAGAGTTTGAAAAAATGCTGGTGCGCTCAGGCATCCGCCTGATCAAGTACTGGTTCTCCATCTCCGACGATGAACAGCACTTGCGCTTTCTGAGCCGCATCCATGACCCGCTCAAACAGTGGAAGCTGAGCCCCATGGACCTGGAGAGCCGCGTGCGGTGGGAGGAATACACCAAGGCCAAGGAAGTGATGCTGGAGCGTACGCACATTCCCGAGGCCCCCTGGTGGGTAGTGCAGGCGGTGGACAAGAAAAAGGCGCGACTCAATTGCATCGCCCACCTGCTCAAGCAATTGCCCTACGAAGAGGTGGAGCACCCCACCGTGGTGCTTCCCGCGCGAGTGCGCAATCCGGACTACTTCCGCCAGCCGGTGCCTGAAAGCATGATCGTGCCGGAGCTGTATTGACCGCCGTGTGCTTTGACGCAGTGCTCGCAAGCGCCCTGGGCCCCGCCTGGGGCGGTGCCCGCCCCAGGCGGGGCGCAAGCACCAACAGTCCGTGAAGGATAGGGCTGCGGTCAGGGGGCCTTGACGGCCAGCACCGGGCAATCGACGTTCAGCAAAATTTCCTGGGCCATGCTGCCCAGCAGCAGCTTGCCCACGGGCGAGCGCTTGCGCAGGCCGATCACCAGCACGGACACCTGTTGCGTCGCCACGATGTCCTCGATCTCTTCGATCGTGCCCTTGCCGCGCACGAACTGCTTGAATTCCGCCTCGATTGGCAGCGTTGCCAGGTGTTCCTCGACGCGCTCGGCTTCGTAGCCGTTGATGATGCTGGGGTCTTCCTGGCGACCGCCGGGGCCGGCGTTGACAACCAGCAGGCGTTCGTTGCGCCGGGTGGCAATTTCGATACCCTTGTCCAGCGCGGCCCGGCCTTCGGGACGAGGAACATAGGCGACAAGAATGGTCATGCAAAGTCTCCCTTGTGTAGTGTTGACGAAGTGTATGAAGCGGCGCTTTGGCGCCGGTCGGCAGAATAGCCCAACGTCTGTGCTTTTGCGAGCGTTGCGCTCGTGGCTACGTGTGTTCACTGACTGTGCAGCGACAACAGTCTATGTGGTGCAAATGCCATAAGCCCCCGTAGCCAGGGCGATGACAGCTATTGATTCAGAAGTGGCTAAACCAGCCGCGCAGCCTGCAGCTCTTTCTTGAGGTAGGCATAGAACAACGGCGCCGCCACCAGTCCGGCGGGCCCGAACACGGCCTCGGCCACGAACATCACCGACAGCAGTTCCCACACGCCCATGTGGGTGCGCCGGCCCACCACCTTGGCGTTGATCACGTACTCGGCCTTGTGGATCAGTATCAGGAAGCCCAGGCAGGCTACCGCCGCCATGGGTGAAACCGACAGCCCGACCAGCGTGATCACGGCGTTGCACAGCAGGTTGCCCACGATGGGAACCAGCCCGGCCACAAAGGTCAACGTGATGAGCGCCGGCGTGTAGGGCAGCTGCAGCTCCCAAAACGGCAACACCAGCAGCAGGAAAAGTGCGGTCAGCAAGGTGTTGAAGGCTGCGATCCAGAATTGCGCCGCCACGATTTGACGGAAAGCGTCTCCCATGCGTGCGATGCGCAGCACCAGCTCTTGCACCAGCGGCCCGCGCGAGGCGCCCACGCTGCGCACGGCGGCCAGCGCGCCGATCAACAGACCCACGTACGCATACAGCAGCCCCGTGAGCCAGACGCGCCCTGCCGTGGCCAGCGCACCGGACTTGGCTGCCAGGTAGGCAGCGATGGTGCGTTGCACTTCGGCCGCGCCCTCGGGCAGCTGGGCAGCGATGTCGGATGGCAGCTTCAGGCGTAATTCCAGCACGGTGCGGGCCAGAAAGTCGAGCAGCTCGCGGTACTGCTGAGGTGCATCAACGATGTAGCTGCGAGAGTGCGACAGCGCCAGCGCCAGCAACAGCAGCGGCGACAACATCACCACGGCTGCAGCGAGCGTCTGGCCACTGTTGCCGATGCCGCGGCCCCAGGGGATCAGGCGGCGCAGCCAGTCCAGGCGGGGCGCCAGCCAGCGTGTGAGCAAAAAGCCCAGGCACACGCACAGCAGCCCGGGCAGCAGGCCGCGCAACATCACCAGCAGCAGCGTTGCGCCCATCAGCACATAGCTGGCAATCACCACACCGCGCGTGGCGGGCGCAAAGGGGGGCGGGGAGGGCAAGGACTGCAGCGCAAAGTCCGAAGTGCCTTGCGGCCGCTGGTGCGTGGACATGGTGCCTGAGGCGCCAGATCAGGCCACGACGACGGCGGCGCCGGTGCCGCGATCGGCAATCGTGCCGATGGTGTACACCGCCTCGCCCAGCGTGCGCAGCGTGGCGGCGACGGCCTCGGCGGCATCGGCGCTCACCACCAGCACCATGCCGATGCCGTTGTTGAAGGTGCGATTCATCTCGATGTCATCGATGCCGGCGGTCTTTTGCAGCCAGGCGAACAGCTCGGTTTGTGGCCAGCTGCCTTTTTGCAGGTGGGCGGCGGTGCCGTCAGGCAGCACGCGCGGAATGTTCTCCAGCAGGCCGCCGCCGGTGATGTGGGCCAGTGCCTTGATGCCGCCGGGCGCGGCGGCGTCCTGGCTGTGCGGGTGTTGCGCCAGCGCGGCCAGCACGTTCTTCACGTACAGGCGGGTGGGCTCCATGATGGCTTGCCTGAAGGGCTTGCCGTCCAGGGTGGCCGGCAGGTTGTCGCCTGCGCGCTCGATGCATTTGCGCACCAGGCTGAAGCCGTTGGAATGCACGCCGCTGGACGCCAGGCCCAGCACCACGTCGCCGGGCTTGACGCTCTGGCCGGTCAGGATCTTCGTTTTTTCAACGGCACCCACGGCAAAGCCGGCCAGGTCGTACTCGCCGTCGGGGTACATGCCCGGCATCTCGGCGGTTTCGCCGCCGATCAGCGCGCAGCCCGACAGCTCGCAGCCACGGGCGATGCCGCCCACCACGGCAGCGGCGGTGTCCACGTCCAGCTTGCCGCAGGCGAAGTAGTCCAGAAAGAACAGCGGCTCGGCGCCTTGCACCAGCACGTCGTTGACGCTCATGGCCACCAGGTCGATACCGACGGTGTCGTGCATGTTCCATTCAAACGCCAGCTTGAGCTTGGTGCCCACGCCGTCGGTGCCACTGACCAGCACGGGTTCGTGATAGCGCTTGGGCACCTCGAACAGCGCGCCAAAGCCGCCGATGCCAGCCATCACCCCCTCACGCAGGGTTTTCTTGGCCAGCGGCTTGATGCGCTCGACCAGCGCGTCGCCCGCGTCGATGTCAACGCCGGCGTCTTTGTAGGAAATGGGGGAGGTGGGGGCAGAAGAGCTCATGGGATATGCGTCAATGCTGAGGGCCGCGCTTGGCGGTCCGGGAACGGGCGATTTTAAGGCGCCCCCCAGGTGCGCAGCGAATCCCTTGCACGGCGCGCCTGTCTGTTTGCGGCACAGACCCGGGTGGGCGCACTAAAATCAACGCCTTCGCGCCCGCGCGTCTCCCAATATTTGTCCCTACCAGCCCGGGCTGCCCCGGGCGATTGCGGCGGCGGCGACGGCGGGGCCTCACACATTGCCTTTCATGCACTTCACTTCTTCCTGTTTTGACCCGGCCAGGTACCGCGATGCGCTGGCTGGGCCGCGGGCGCAGGGGGGCGGCAGGTGGCGCTTGCAATGAAACAGCTGGCCCTGGACATCGGCCTGGTTCCCGGCCCCACGCTCGACAACTTTTACGCAGGCCCCAACGCCCAGGCCCTGCAGCACCTGCGTCTGGCGGTGGGCGGCGGAGCGGCGTTGCGCCCCCCCGTGCCCACCTACCTGTGGGGCGATACCGGCACCGGCAAGTCACACCTGCTGCGGGCCGCCTACGAGGCGCTGCGCGGGCAGGGCGCCAGCGTGGGCTGGCTGGATGCCGGCGTGGCGCTGCCCGCAGAGTTTGACGATCGCTGGAGCGCGGTGCTGCTCGATGAGGTGCACCTGTATTCCACGGCGCAACAGGCCGCGGCGTTCAACTGGTTCGTCAACGCCCTCAACCCTGCCGAGGGCGCGCCGCGCTGGGTACTGGCCGCAGGCGACCTGCCGCCCGCCGACCTGCCGCTGCGCGACGACCTGCGCACGCGGCTGGGCTGGGGCCATGTGTTCCAGTTGCATCTGCTGGACGAGCCGCAGCGCCGCGCCGTGCTGCGCCAGCAGGCACAGGCGCGCGGCATCTTTCTGACCGACGACGTCATGAACTACATGCTGGGCCGCTTCTCGCGCGACCTGGGCAGCCTCATGCAGCTGCTGGACCGGCTCGACAGTTTCGCGCTGCGCACGCAGCGCGCCGTCACAGTCCCGCTGCTCAAGACCATGTTGCAGACCGAGTAGCGCGCCTGCAGTGCCAGGCGCATTCCATCCACCCATTGCAAGCCACGCATGACATTTGACCCACAGGTACAACGCCGCCGACTGGCCCTGTTTGACCTGGACCACACCTTGCTGCCCCTTGACTCTGACTACGAGTGGGGCGAGTTCACCATCCGCATTGGCTGGGCCGACCGCGATGAGTTCGGCCGGCGCAATAAGGCCTTTTATGACGACTACGTGGCCGGCCGTCTCAACGTGCACGACTACGTGCGCTTTGCCACCGAAGCCATCCGCCAGCGCGGCGCCCAGGCGGCGGCGCAGGCCCACGCGCAGTTCATGCGCGAAGTGATCCAGCCCGCGCTGCGCGAAGAGGCCCGCGCGCTGGTGCAGCGCCACCGCGATGCGGGCGACGAGCTGCTCATCATCACCGCCACCAACGAGTTCGTCACCCGTCCCATCGCCCAGGCGCTGGGGGTGGAGCAACTGCTGGCCGTGGAGCTCGAGCGCGGCGACGACGGCTGGATCACCGGCGGCATTCGCGGCGTGCCCTCCATGCGCGAGGGCAAGGTGCTGCGCCTGCAGCAGTGGCTGACCGAGCGCCAGCTTGACTGGACTGACGTGGAGAGCACCTTCTACAGCGACTCCATGAACGACGTGCCGCTGCTCGAAAAGGTGGATCACCCCGTGGCCACCAACCCCGACCCGCGCCTGCGCACGCTGGCTTCGCAGCGCGGCTGGCGCATTCTGGACCTGTTTCCCTCACACCCATGATCAAACAATTCATCGACAAACTGCTGGGCAAGGGCACCGCCGGCGCGGGCCGCAGCGCCCGCAACCGCTTTGGCAAGCGCGAAGAGGTACCCGCCTCGGTACACCGCATCAACCCTGACCTGGTGGACCGCCGCGCCACGGACGTGGTGCGCACGCTCAAGCAGGCCGGCTTTGAGGCCTACATCGTCGGCGGCGCCGTGCGCGACCTGCTGCTGGGCCTCAAGCCCAAAGATTTTGACGTGGCCACCAACGCCACGCCCGAGCAGGTCAAGGGCCTGTTCCGGCGCGCCTTCATCATCGGCAAGCGCTTTCGCATCGTGCACGTGGTGCACGGCCGCGGGCGCGAGCATGAGGTGATCGAGGTCTCCACCTTCCGTGCCTACATGGACAACGCCGCTGCCGAGCAGGTGGGCGGCAACGAAAAGACCAGCAAGGCGCAACTGGCCGGCATGCAGCACGCCGTTGACGCCAGCGGCCGCGTGCTGCGCGACAACGTCTGGGGCCCGCAGGACGAAGACGCCACGCGGCGCGACTTCACCGTCAACGCCATGTACTACGACCCCGAGACCGAGGTGGTGGTGGACTTTCACAAGGGCATCCAGGACGCCGGCAAGCGCGTGCTGCGCATGATCGGCGACCCCGCCACGCGCTACCGCGAAGACCCGGTGCGCATCATCCGCGCCGTGCGCTTTGCCGCCAAGCTCAGCCAGTTGGGCTTTGCGCTGGAGCCCAAGACCGCCAAGCCCCTCACGGAGTGCAAGACGCTGCTCCAGGAGGTGCCACAAAGCCGTTTGTTCGACGAAATGCTCAAGCTGCTGCAGACCGGCCACGCGCTGGCCTCGGTGGCGCAACTGCAAAAGCTGGGCCTGCAAAAAGGCATCTACCCGCTGCTGGACGTGGTGGTGGAGCGTGCGGACACCCCCTTCGTGCAGGCCGCGCTGGCCGACACCGACCGCCGCGTGGGCGAGGGCAAGACCGTGGCGCCCAGCTTCTTGCTGGCTTGCGTGCTGTGGCAGGACGTCAAGGCCGGCTGGGAGCAGCGCCTGGCGCGCCAGCAGCCCTTCCCGGCGCTGCAGGACGCCATCGACGATGTGTTTGACCAGCGCATTGGCGATGTGTCTGGCCGCGGCAAGCTGGCGGCGGACATGCGCGAGATCTGGGTCATGCAGCCGCGCTTTGAAAAGCGCATGGGCAGCACGCCCTTCAGCATGATCGCCCACATCCGCTTTCGCGCAGGCTTTGACTTCTTGCGCCTGCGCGCCGACATCGGCGAAGTGGGCGAAGAACTGGCCGAGTGGTGGCAAGAGTTCTCGCTGGCCGACGACGCGCGCCGCGACGACATGATCGAGCAGGTGCGCGAAGAGCAGCGCGCCCGCCAGCGCAAGGCGCAACCCACGGCCCGGCGCGTGCCCAAGGCCGCGCCCGCAGAGGCCGGCGCCAGCACCGGCCAAGCGCCCCAGCTTGCCAATGACGCCGACGATGCAGCGCAGGCAGCAGTGGACGAGGCCGCCCCCAAAAAACGCCGCCGCCGTCGCCGCAAACCTGCAGGCGGCAGCGCTCCTGATGGCGGCAACAGCGGCGGTGATGCGCTGACCGGTGCCCCGGGCGCCAGCCAGCAGTGAGCGCAGCGCCACCCCCCGGCCAGCCCGCCACCGCCTGGATCGGCCTGGGGGCCAACCTGGGTGACGCGCGGGCTGCTTTGCGCGCGGCCGTGCATGCCCTGGCGGCGCTGCCCGGCACTCAGCTGGCGCAAGTCTCGTCGCTGTACCGCAGCGCGCCGGTGGATGCGGGCGGGCCCGACTACCTCAACGCCGTGGTCCGGCTGCAGACCACGCTGGCGCCGCTGGCGCTGCTGCACGCGCTGCAGGCCATCGAGCAGGCCGCAGGCCGCCAGCGCCCCTACCGCAACGCCCCGCGCACGCTGGATCTGGATCTGCTGGTCTATGGCGACGTGCAACTGCACAGCCCCGACCTCACGCTGCCCCACCCGCGCATGGGCGAGCGCGCCTTCGTGCTCATGCCGCTGGCCGAGCTGGCGCCGCAACTGGCGCAGTCGATCGGTACGGCCAGCCAGCGCGCCCAGGCGGCCAGCCAGCGCATCGAGCGCCTGCAGGGCGCCCAGGACTGGCTTACGGATTGACTCCTGAATTCATAGCTGCAAGCGCTTGATTTACCTGGGTTTGTGGCTGATTTGACTTGAAAAAAACGGGCTGCAGGGTGGCCCAGGGCGCCGCATGCGCCGCTTTGACCTGCCCAGGGGTGTCAGCGCAAGCCTTTGGGCAGTTTTTTGGGTATCAAATCAGGCTGCAGCGCTTATAAAGCAAGCGCTGACAGCTATCATTTTTGCGGGTTTTCAATCAACCTTGGCGCCCGAGGCCTTCACCAGGTGCTGGTACTTGGCGCGCTCGGCGGCCATGAAGGCGTCGAACTGCTCGGGCGTGGTGGGCACGGGCTCGGCCATCAGTGCTTCAAAGCGGGTCTTGGTCTCGGGCGCCCGCAGCGCGTCGGTGAACGCCTTGTTGAGCCTGGCGATCACGGGCTTGGGTGTGCCGGCTGGCGCCACCAGGCCCCACCAGGTGTCGATGGCGAAGCCCTTGAAGGTCTGCGACAGCGGGGGCACGCCGGGCAGCATGGGGCTGGCCTGCAGCGACGTGACGGCCAGTGCCTTGAGCTTGCCTGCGCGGATATTGGGCGCCGCGGCAGCCAGGTTGTCGATGTTGAAGTCCACCTCGCCGGCCAGCAGTGCCAGCTGCGCAGGGCTGGCGCCGCGATAGGGGATGTGCAGCGCGAAGATGCCGGCTTTTTGCTTGAACATCTCGCCCGCCAGGTGGCCGGCGCTGCCGTTGCCGCCGCTGCCGTAGTTGAGCTTGCCCGGGTTGGCGCGGGCGTAGGCGATCAGGTCTTGCACGTTGTTGATCTTGAGCTGCTCGGCCCGCGCGGCGTTCACCACCAGCACATTGGGCACGCGCACCATCTGTGTGATGCCGGCAAAGTCCTTGGCAGCGTCATAGGCCATGCGGCTGTACAGCCAGGGGTTCACGGCGTGGGTGGCGGTAGCGGCGATGCCGATGGTGAACCCGTCCGGCGCGGACTTGGCGATCAGGTCGGCGCCAATGTTGCCGCCCGCGCCGGCTTTGTTGTCCACGATCACCACGCCCAGGCTGTCGCGCACGCGCTCGGCCAGTGCGCGGGCCGTCACGTCCAGCGGGCCGCCGGGCGCGTAGGGCACAACCAGGCGGATCGGTCCATCCTGTGCATGACCGAAGGGGGTTGCGAGTGCCGCACCAAGGGCGGCGGCCGAAAGGATCAGGTTTCTGCGGTTCATAGCCCCCCATTGTGCAAAAAAACCAGATCGGCCTGCCGCGGCGCAGCCCGGCGCGCATCAGCCGGCGTGCTTGTCGGCCTCTGACGTGAACGCGTCGGCGTAGAACTGGTCGGCCGGCAGGCCGCGCTGATCCACGTAGGCGGCGCGGGCCGAGTCCACCACGATGGGCGCGCCGCAGGCATAGACCTGGTGGCCCGACAGGTCGGCAAAGTCGTCCAGCACGGCCTGGTGCACAAAGCCCGTGCGGCCGCTCCAGCCGTCTTCAGGCAGCGCATCGGACACCACGGGCACGTAGCGCAGGTGGGGCATTTCGGCCACGCGCTCTTGCAGCCAGCCGTGCATGTACAGGTCGGCAGGGCGCCGCCCGCCCCAGTACAGCGTGGCCGGTCGGGTGATGCCCTTGAACTGCATGTGTTCGATCATCGCCTTGATGGGCGCAAAGCCCGTGCCCGAGGCCAGCAGCACGATGGGTTTGTCGGAGTCTTCACGCAGGAAGAAGCTGCCGAAGGGGCCTTCGACGCGCAGGATTTCTTTTTCTTTCATGGCGCCGAACACATGGTCGGTAAAACGCCCGCCGGGCATGTGGCGGATGTGCAGCTCTGCTGCCGGTGCGCCCTCTTGCGTGTGCGGCGCATTGGCCAGGGAGTAGGCGCGGCGGGAGCCATCGCGGAGGATGAATTCGATGTACTGGCCCGCGTGGTAGCGGAAGGTGTCGGCTGCGGGCAGTTGCAGGCGCACCTGCATCACGTCGTGCGATGCGCGCGTGAGTGAGGCCACGCGCACCGGCAGCTTTTTGATGGGGTAGGCGCTCTCGTCGGTCACCTGGCGCGACTCCAGCACCACGTCGGTCAAAGGCTGGGCGCAGCAGGTGAGCACGAAGCCGGCTTCTTCTTCCCCGGTGCTCAGCGCCTTGTGCTGGTGCTCGCCGTGCTGCACCGATCCGCTGAGCTTTTTGCACTTGCACGAGCCGCAGGCGCCGTCCTTGCAGCCATAGGGCAAGCCCACGCCGGCACGTATGGCGGCGGCCAGGATGGTGTCGCCGGCCTGCGCCTCAAAGGCGCGGCCGCTGGGCTGCACGGTGATCTGGAATGCGGTGTCGGCGCGGGTCATTTCTGTGGGTATCCTCGGGGTCGTCTTTAGCCAAGCAAAACGGTCGATTTTGCCCTCAAACCAAAACCCCCTTGGCGCCTTGCCAGCGCGTTTCAGGCGCGAGCGCGTGCTCATCATCGGCTGCGGTGACGTCGGCCTGCGCGTGGCGCGCAGTCTGGGCGCGCTCCAGTCCGGCAGCGGCCGCCCGCGTGTTCTCGCGCTGACTTCTTCGCCCGCGCGCGTGCCGCTGCTGCGCGCCGCGGGCGTCACACCGCTGGTGGGCAACCTGGACCGGCCAGCCACGCTGGCGCGCCTGGCGGGCCTGGCCACGCGCGTGCTGCACCTGGCGCCCCCGCCGGGCGAGCGTGAAGTGGGGCCGCAGTGGTGGCTGGACCCGCGCAGCGCGGCCCTGGCGCGGGCGCTGCGCCGGCGCACGCTGCCGCAGGCGCTGGTGTATGCGTCCACCAGCGGGGTGTACGGCGACTGTGCGGGCGCGTGGGTGCCTGAGTCGCGCCCGGTGGCACCGGCCACGCCGCGCGCGCAGCGCCGGGTGAATGCCGAGCGCGTGGTGCGTCACCTGGGGCGTGCGGGCGTGCGTGCCAGCATCTTGCGGGTGCCCGGCATCTATGCGCCTGATCGCGAGGGCGGCACGCCCGAAGCGCGGCTGCGCCGCGGCACGCCGGTGCTGGCTGCGCCCGATGACGTCTATACCAACCACATCCACGCCGACGACCTGGCACGCGCCTGCGCGCTGGCGCTATGGCGCGGGCGCGCGCAGCGCACGTACAACCTGGCCGACGACAGCCAGTTGAAGATGGGGGACTACTTTGACCTGGCGGCCGACCTGTTCGACCTGCCGCGCCCGCCGCGCGTGCCGCGCAGCACCGCGCAGCAGCAATTGCCCGTGTCGCTGCTGAGTTTCATGGGCGAGTCGCGGCGGCTGCTCACCACCCGCATGCGGCGCGAGCTGCGCCTGCGCCTGCGCTACCCCACGGTGCGCGAGGGGCTGCAGCCCTGATCAGCGGGGGTAGGTGTTGCCCTGCCTGTCGTAGCAGCGAAACACGTTGCAGTGGGTGATGTCGCGTCCGGGCGGCGGCGCGGGCCGGCCGGGCGCAGCCGCTGGCGGCGGGGCAGGGTGAGGGCGCGGTGGGTGCGGATAGGCCCCCCAATGAGGCGCCGGATAGGGAGCCGGATAAGGCACGGCATAAGGCACAGGGCTGGCCTGGCTGCTGGTGCGGGCGCTTTCTGCGCGGGCGTAGTCTGCGGGGCTCAGACACGCCAGGTCGGCCTGGCGCTGCGCGGCGTCCAGGCGCGTTTGCTCGTCATACATGCCGCGGCCCAGGGTGGCCAGTACGTCTTGCAGATTTTTGCGCGCGCGCTGGCAGTCGGCGGATTGCGCCGGGTCGGCAGCAGGGGCTGCGGCGCGGGGCGGGTCGGCGGTCGGGGCCGGCGCGGTGCTCTGGCGCTGCTGCAGCGCTTGCTGTTGCCGGTCTTGTTTGCGTTGCAGGGCCTGGGCGGCCTGTTCGCGCTCTTGCTGTATCTCTTGCGGTGTTTTGCGCGCCTCTACCTCGCGCGCGGCCTGTCCGCGGCCGCAGTCGCCGTCGGTGTAGGTCACCTTGCCCGTGGCCGGGTCGGTGCAGCGCACCACCTGCGCAGTTGAAGGCAAGGGCAGACACGCGGCGGTGATCGTCAGCACCAGGGCGGCGAGGGCAGGGGCAGGCAGGGCAGCGGGCATGTGCGGGTCTTCAGGGGGTGTGGTGGACGGGCGGTGGCGGTAGCTTAGCGCCAGTCGGGGCGTTGGCCGGGCCGATTGCCTTGCCGCTCGCCCGGCGGCTGTTGCGCGCCGCGGTCGCCGTGGTCGCCGCGTTCACGTTCGGCCCGTCGTTCGGCGCGGCGGTCGCGATCGAACTGTTGCTGGCGCTCGCGCGCCACGTCGGGGTTGGGGTGTTGCTGCAGACGCTCTTCGTTGCGGCGGCGATCCCATTCGCGCCGCTGGTCGATGTCTCTGCGCTCGGCATCACGGCGGCGCTCGGCATCACGGCGTTCAAATTCACGGCGTTCCAATTCACGCCGGTCGGCTTCGCGGCGCTGATCGGCCAGGCGGCGTTCGCGTTCGCGGGCTTCGCGCTCGCGCGATTCGCGTTCACGCATTTCACGCTCGCGTTCGCGGGCCAGGTGCCACTGGCGCTCGCGCCAGGCATTTTCGCGCCAGCCGGGTGGGGCGGGCGGGTAGTTGCGCCAGCCGATGGGCGGCGCGGTGTAGATCACGCCGGGCTGCTCGTAAATGGTGACCGATGGCTGTGTGGAGTAGTACGGGTAGCTGCTGCTGCCCGTGTCGTAGTAGGGGTCGCCCGGCACGGCTACGCAGCCTGCCGCCAGCGCGCCGATCAGGCCTGCGGCAACGATGCGCAATGGGGTCCAGCGGGTCAGGGGCATGATGGTGGCTTTCGTGGTGGGCCCGCCGGGCAGGGCCCCGCGGCGTGGAGATGGTAAGGGCTGCGCTTCACGTGCAATGGGGGTGCCAGTCTGTGACGCGGCTGCCGACATGGTGGTTGACCAGGCGCTGCGGGCTTCGTCAGGCTTTGCCGGGGCTTCATCGTTGTGTCGGGTTGTTTCGCGGTGCGGCCATGACAAAAAAGCCCCGCCGGCGCGAGGCGGGCGGGGCTTGCAGTGCATTGGCTGGCACGTGCTGATGTGTGCCAAGGCGTGCCGTCTGCGCCTGACCGGGTTGGCTGTGGGGCTTGCGGTGGTTTTTTAGATCAAAAACGCTGCCAGCCCATATCCATCAAGCGCTGGCAGCTATGGTTTTTATCAGTTGGCGAATGCCGCGATGCCGGTCTGCGCGCGGCCCAGGATGAGGGCGTGCACGTCGTGCGTGCCCTCGTAGGTGTTGACCACCTCCAGGTTCACCAGGTGACGCGCCACGCCGAACTCGTCGCTGATGCCGTTGCCGCCCATCATGTCGCGCGCCAGGCGGGCCACGTCCAGGGCCTTGCCGCAGTTGTTGCGCTTGATGAGGGACGTGATCTCGACCACGTTCTGGTGCTCATCCTTCATGCGGCCCACGCGCAGGGCGGCTTGCAGGCCCAGGGTGATTTCGGTCTGCATGTCGGCCAGCTTTTTCTGGACCAGCTGGTTGGCGGCCAGGGGGCGGCCAAACTGCTTGCGGTCCAGCGTGTACTGGCGGGCGGTGTGCCAGCAGAACTCGGCCGCGCCCATGGCGCCCCATGCAATGCCAAAGCGCGCGCTGTTCAGGCAGGTGAAGGGGCCCTTGAGGCCACGCACTTCGGGGAAGGCGTTTTCTTCGGGCACGAACACTTCGTCCATGACGATTTCGCCGGTGATGGAGGCGCGAAGGCCCACCTTGCCGTGGATGGCGGGCGCCGTCAGGCCCTTCATGCCCTTGTCCAGGATGAAGCCGCGGATCTGGCCCACGTTGCCGCCTTCAGACACCTCTTTGGCCCACACCACGAACACGTCGGCCACGGGGCTGTTGGTGATCCACATCTTGGCGCCGCTGAGCTTGTAGCCACCAGCGACCTTCTGGGCGCGGGTGACCATGCTGCCGGGGTCGGAGCCGTGGTCGGGCTCGGTCAGGCCGAAGCAGCCGATGAACTCGCCGCTGGCCAGCCTGGGCAGGTACTTTTGCTTTTGCGCTTCGGAGCCAAATTCGTTGATCGGCACCATCACCAGCGACGACTGCACAGATGCCATGGAGCGGTAGCCCGAGTCCACGCGCTCGATCTCGCGCGCCACCAGGCCGTAGCTCACGTAGTTCAGGCCGGCGCCGCCGTACTCGCTGGGAATGGTGGGGCCCAGCAGGCCCAGCTCGCCCATCTCGCGAAAGATGCTCACGTCGGTCTTTTCGTGGCGGAACATCTCCAGCACGCGCGGCGCCAGCTTGTCCTGGCAGTAAGCGCGCGCGGCGTCACGGATGGCGCGCTCGTCATCGGTGAGCTGCTGGTCGAGCTGGAAGGGGTCGTCCCATTGGAAGGCGGTGCGGGTCATGGATATCTCCGATGCGGGTGAAGAGGTGGTCGGGTAAACCCTAAACATGCGTTGAAGGCATGAAAAGAGTGCTGGGCCCGATGGTATTGGTACAGCACAAAAGCTGGCAAGCGAGTTCTTTGCATCCAGAAATGCGCATGATGAATATCTGGGTAATATGAGGCCATGCGACGAAACCTGCCCTCCACCCAGGCCCTGGCCTGCTTTGAAGCCGCTGCGCGCCACGAGAGCTACACCCGCGCCGCGCAAGAGCTGGCGCTGACGCAAAGCGCCGTTTCGCGCCAGATATTGGCGCTGGAGGATCAGCTGGGCGTGCAGCTGTTTCGCCGTACGCGCCATGGCGTGGTGCTGACCCCCGCGGGGCAGCACTACGGGCGCCAGGTGGCGCGGTGGCTGCAGGCGCTGGAGCAGGGCACGCTGGACGTGATGGCGCATCAGGGGCACGGCGGCGCGCTGTCGCTGGCGGCGGTGGCCACTTTTGCCACACGCTGGCTGATTCCGCGCCTGCCGCTGCTGGCGCAAAAGCACCCGGAAATCATCGTCCACATCGAAACGCGCACCCGTCCTTTTTTGTTTTCTGACACGGCTTTTGATGCTGCGCTGTATGCCGGCACGCCCGAGCAGGTGGCCAACTGGCCCGGCGTGCAGGCGCAGTTGCTGATGCATGAGGACGTGGTGCCGGTGTGCAGCCCGCGCCTGCTGGAGATGGCCGCGCAGCAGTCGGGCATGCCGCGCGGCACCGGGCGCGCTCACCAGGGCCTGCCGCCGCAAGTGCTGGCCCGCCTGCCGCTGCTGCAGCAAAGCACGCGGCCCTACGCCTGGCAGCAGTGGTTTGACGCCGTGGGCGTGCACGACGCGCCGCGCGCGCTGGATGGCCCGCGCTATGAGCTTTTTTCGATGACGGCTGCTGCCGCCGCGCACGGGCTGGGCGTGGCGCTGATGCCGCCCATGCTGATCGACGCCGAGATCGCGCGTGGCGACCTCGTCATCGCCTGCGCCCGGCCACTGCGCGGCGAGCGCGGTTATTACCTGGTCAGCCCAGCCCAGCCCCAGCCCCCGGTGCTGGCCGCATTTGCGCGCTGGCTGCAGGCAGTAGCGGGCGCTGAAACGGCCGGCACCGGCGCAACGCCCACGCCGTCCGCCTGAGACCGTGCTCACGATCTGAGGCGGTGTGGCGCGTGTGCCCGTACGCGGTGATGAATGCTGTCCGGTGTCTGGGCAATTGCGCAATCGGCCTGGGCGCAATACCCTTGCGCATGCGTGGTGACTGTGCCCGCCAGGCCATCTTCAAACGGACATGGCACCATGCAATCCGACCGAACCAGGAGAACCAGCCATGGCCACCGTCCAACCCCAGTACCACGCACCCACGTTCGACCCCACCGTGGACGAGATCGCCACCCTCAAACAGCTTGAATTGGGCGAAGTCATCCGCGTGCCCGAAGCGCTCAAGCAGCACCTGTCCGGCCGGTTGCTGGAGTGGGGCTACATCAGCAAGTCGCAGTCAGGCGAGTACGTCATCACCGAGACAGGTCGCAAGCTCATTCGCCGGCAAGACAACTGAAGCATGGCGGCCTTGGCGCTGCCATCGCCATGGCCCTGGCCTGTACCAGGAGAACCCGGATCATGATTGCATGCATGGCATCCATCCCCCGCGACCCTGCCCGGCAGCCCGCAGAGCCCGACATACCAGCGCCACCCCCCGAGCCCGCGGATACGCCGCCTCATTGCGGGTCAGGCTGGCCTTTGTAGCACTGCCGGGCCCTGAGCTGAAAAGGGCCATGAGCAAATCCCAGACACGCTTTTGCGGCGGCCAGGTGGACGGCGCACAGCGCCCGGCGGCGCCCGTGCGGGGGGCAGCGTGATAGCTGCGCTAGGTGCTTGTGCGCAGCGTTATTGTCCAACGGCACAAAGCGACCCACGGCGCCGTCATCGCCCCTGCCTGTCATGACGTTGCCGTGCCCGACGGGGCCAGCAGCGGACACGGGCTGACAGCTGCGCTTATTGGGGAAAACACTGGCAAATCCACGCTGGCGCGGGTTGGTCAAAGGGGCCTTGCGCCGTAGGATCAACGCCTACCCACGCATTTCCTGTCCAACGCGCATCGATAAGGAGCTTTTGCATGCAACGTCGCAACTGTCTGGCACTGGTATTGGCGGCCGCTGCGGGAACGGCTTTTGCCCAGGCCTATCCCGTCAAGCCCGTCAAGCTGCTGGTGCCTTTTGCTCCGGGCGGCACCACCGACATCATTGCCCGGGTAATTTCCGACCCGCTTGCGCGCGCGCTGGGGCAGTCGGTGGTAGTGGAAAACCGTGGCGGCGGGGGCGGTGTGATTGGAGCGCAGGAAACGGCGCGCGCCGCATCCGATGGCTACAACCTGGGCATGGCCACGGTGTCCACCACGGCGGCCAACCCGGCCATCAACCCCAAGACGCCGTACAACCCGCTGACCGACTTCACGCCCATCGTCAACATCGCGGCCACGCCCAACATCATCGCGGTGCACCCCAGCTTTCCGGCCAAGGACTACAAGTCTTTCGTGGCCGAGGTGCAGAGATCACCGGGCAAATATTCATACGCGTCGTCGGGCACGGGCGGCATCGGACACCTGCAAATGGAGTTGTACAAGGGGCTGACCAGCCTCTTCGTCACGCACATCCCCTATCGCGGCGCGGGCCCGGCGCTGAACGACACCGTGGCCGGCCAGGTGCCGATCATCTTTGACAACCTGCCTTCGGCGCTGCCTTTCATCAAGGATGGCCGTCTCGTGCCCATCGTGGTGGCCGCACCGCAGCGCGTGGCGGCCCTGCCCAATGTGCCCACTTTCAAGGAAATGGGCCTGGAGCCCGTGAACCGCATGGCCTACTACGGCATCGTTGGCCCCAAGGGCTTGTCCAAAGACGTGGTGGACAAGATCAGCGCCGGGGTGAAAAAAGCGCTGGAAGAGCCTGCCGTGCGCAAGCGCATCGAGGATACCGGCTCGATCATCATCGCCAACACGCCCGAGCAATTTGCCGATCAGATCAAGGCCGAGTTCGACGTGTACAAAGGCGTGGTGCAAAAACAAAAGCTTTCGCTGGACTGAGCCTGTAATCATCCGCCAGCCACCGCCCGGCCCTGGCCGGGCTTTTTTGGTGCTATGGTTTTCCACATGCTTGCCGACAGCCCGTCCGATTGCCCGCCCGACAACCAGAACGCCATAGACCAGTTCATCGATGCGCTGTGGCTGGAGGACGGGCTGTCGCGCAATACGCTGGCAGCTTACCGGCGCGACCTCACGCTGTACGCGCGATGGCTGGCGCAGCAGGCGCCAGCGTTATCTCTGGATGCCACGGAAGAGCATCACTTGCAGGCTTACTTCGCAGCCCGTCATGCGCAGACGCGCGCCACCTCCGCCAATCGGCGCCTGACGGTGCTGCGGCGCTATTTTCACTGGGCGCTGCGCGAGCGGCGCATCACCGCCGACCCCACCGTGCGCCTGCAGGCTGCACGGCAGCCCCTGCGCGTGCCGGGCACGCTGTCGCAGGCGCAGGTCGAAGCCTTGCTGCACGCGCCCGACGACTCCACCGCGCTGGGCCTGCGCGACCGTGCCATGCTGGAGCTGATGTATGCCAGCGGCCTGCGCGTGAGCGAGCTGGTCACCCTCAAGACCTTCCACCTGGGGCTGGGCGAAGGGGTGCTGCGCATCATGGGCAAGGGCGGCAAGGAGCGGCTGGTGCCCTTTGGGGACGAGGCGCGGCGCTGGCTGGAGCGCTATCTGGAACAGGGTCGCAGCGCCATCCTGGGCGGGCAGCAGACGCAGGATTTGTTCGTCACCCAGAGGGGCGCGGCCATGTCGCGCGTGATGTTCTGGGTGATCGTCAAGAAGTGCGCAAGGGCTGCGGGCATTACCGCACCGCTGTCGCCCCACACGCTGCGCCATGCGTTTGCCACGCATTTGCTCAACCACGGGGCGGATCTGCGCGTGGTGCAGCTGCTGCTGGGGCATGCGGATATTTCCACCACCACGATCTACACCCATGTGGCGCGAGAACGGCTCAAGGCGTTGCACGCGGCGCACCATCCGCGCGGCTGAAGGGGGCGGCCACAGGGGTGGCCCGAGGCGTAAAGGCTGTCAGGCGTCGTTGATGCTTTCGGCCCAGGCCAGTGCCTGCAGGTGAGCCCAGTTCACCTGGCGGTTGGACAGGTGCAGCGCCTCGGCCGTGCGCGCAAAGGCCTCGTCGTCGCCGCTTTCGCAAGCGCGTGTGAGCTCCAGGAATGGGGCGAACACGCCGCTTTTGTGCAGCAGGGCATCGAGCACCGGCTGGGGCAGGGCGACGGTCTCCAGCGCGCGCTCCAGCGGAATGCCCAGCATGGCGTCCAGCAGCGAGAACACCCCCACCACAAAGGCGTTGTCGCACTCCTCGGGGGGCAGCAGTTCGGCGGCCAGCAGTTCCATCAGGCGGCCGCGCACAACGGCCGTCTGGCCGACGGCTGGCGGAGCGCCGTCTTTGCGCGAAGTGGTCAGCAGCAGCGCAGCCCAGCGAAACAGTTTCTTGAGTCCCAGGATCATCACCGCGTGGCGAAACGATGTGATCTCGCACGACAGCCCGAAGCCCGACGAGTTGATGAAACGCAGGAGGTTGAAAGACAGGGTGGGGTCTTTCTTGAGCAGGTCTTCGATCTCGGCCGTACTTGCCTGCTGGCGCACCAGGTTGATCAGCTGAATGATGGTGGCCTGCGACGGCCGGATGGTCTGCGCTTTGACCAGCGATGGCTTGGCGAACCAGTAGCCCTGGAACAGCTTCACCCCCAGAGACGCCATCATCGCGTGCTGCTCGGCAGTTTCCACTTTTTCGGCAACCACGGCCGCCTGGGAATTGGTTTGTGCAAATTTCACGAGGGGGCCGGCCAGTTCGGGCTTGAAGGCCTGCATGTCCAGCTTGATGAACGAGGCCAGCGGCAGCCAGCTGGCGTAGGCACGCCGCAGCACGTCCTGGCTGAAGGCGATGCGAAAGCCGCGCGTGCGCAACGCCTGCAGCGTGTGCACCATCTGTTCGATCTGCTCGGGCGCGGCGTCTGCAGGCAGCGTGGGGACTTCCAGCACCACTTTCTCTGGATGGATCAGCTCCAGGTGGCCGCCTGCCAGGCTGGCGTGTGTGCAGTTGATGAAGACGAGCTTCTTGCCGACCAGCGCCTCCGAGCCGGCATAGGACAAAGCGTTGAACAGCAACGCCGCGTCGCTGGACGCGGTATGCGAGTCAGCGGACGTGGTCCGGTCGAACAGTTCGTAGCCGAACACCGCGCGATGCTCGTCCAGGATGGCCTGGCGCGCGATGACCACCTGGTTGTCAGCATCATCTTGAGCGGGTTGCGCGGTGGCGTTGGGTGGCTGCTGAAGGGCTGTGTCTGGTGGGCTCGACATGGGTCTGGGGATGTTTACGGGGTTCAAAGGGTGCACTGCATTGGCAGGCTGGCCTGCGGTCAGTCTTGCTGGATCTCGTCGGCCCAGGCCAGTGCTTGCAGGTGGGCCCAGTTGATCTGCTGACTTGTCAGATTGAGCGAGTGCGCCAGTTGGTCAAAGGTGTCGTCGTCGCTGCTTTCGCAGGCCTCGGCCAGCGTCAGCAGCTGGCCGTACACATTGCTGTGCTGCAGCAGCGCGGCGCGCAGGTCTTCAGGCAGGTGTAGCAGACCGACAGCGGCCTCCAGCGGGATGCCCAGCATCTGGTCAAGCATGGAAAAGATGCCGATCACAAACGCCTGATCAGCCTGCTCGGGGGGCAGTATTTCCAGGGCCAGCAGTTCCATGAGCCGACCGCGCACGACAGCCGTGTGTCCTACAACCGGAGGTGTACCGCCAAAGCGCGTCATCGTAAGCAACAGCGCCGCCCAGCGAAACAGCTTCTTCAGGCCCAGCAGCAACACCGCCTGGCGCACTGAGGTGATCTCGCGCGTGAGGCCCAGGCCAGCGGAGTTGATCAGGCGCATGAGGTTGAAAGCCAGACCCGCGTCTTTCTTGAGCACCTCTTCGATCTCGTCGGTGCTGGCCTGTTTGCGCACCAGGTTGATCAGCTGAACCACATGGGTCTGCCCGGGCGTGAGCAGCCGGGCCTCGACCAGCGTGGGGCGCGAGAACCAAAACCCCTGAAATAGCTCCACCCCCAGTGAAGACACCATGTCGTATTGCTGAGCGGACTCGATCTTCTCGGCGATCAGTTCGGCCTGGCAGTGGCGCCCGGCGTAGTTCACCAGCACGGCCACCTGGTCACGCGCAAGCACTGACATGTCCAGCTTGATGTAGTCGGCCAACGGCAGCCAGGGCGCGTAGATGGATTCCAGCACCGTGTGGTTGAAGGCCAGGTGAAAGCCGCGCTCGCGCAGGCTGGTCAGAATCGGCAGGCGCGCCTGCACCTCGTCGGCTGCCGCATGGCCCAGGGGGGGGACTTCCAGTACCAGCTTGTCGGGGTTCACCAGTTCCAGGTGGCCGGCCGTGAGGCTTTCGTGGGTACAGTTCACGAAGATCAGAAAGCGCCCCACGAGCTCTTCGGTACCTGCGTGCGACAGCGCGGTGAACACCAGCACCACGTCGCTGGCGGCGGTGTGCCCCACATGCGAGCGAGAGCGGTTGAACAGTTCATAGCCGACGACCGCCTGCTGGCCGTTCATGATGGCCTGGCGCGCGATCATCGCGCTGATGTTGCTGCTCGGCGCGGGGCCGGGTGGTGGAGATGCGGGGGACAGTTGGGACATGGCAGTGCATTGATTGTAGGGAAGAACCCCGGCTGTCGGCGATCGATCAAGCTTGTTGCAGCCAAAGCATTTCCGCTTCGGTGAAACCCGCGGCGCGCCGTGCTGCGCCATTCAGCGGCGGCTTGGGGCGCGGCGCCTCGTGGCGCTCTACCAGCGTGGCGTAGTGCGCAACCGGGTCAAGCCCCTGGCGGGCGCACAGCCAGCCGTACCAGTGGTTGCCGATGGCGACATGGCCGACTTCCTCGCGCAAGATGATGTCCAGAATGTCCACCGCTGCCAGCGCGTCGGGCGTGCCCACCTGGCGCAGCTTGTGCTGGATCAGTGGCGTGGCGTCCAGCCCGCGCGCCTCCAGCGTGCGCGGCACCAGCGCCATGCGCGCCACGATGTCATGGGCGGTTTTCTCGCACATGCTCCACAGACCCTGGTGCGCGGGAAAATCCCCGTAGTCATGGCCCAGGTGCTGGCGCAGATGGTCACGCAGCAGGCGAAAGTGCTTGGCTTCCTCGGCTGCCACGCGCAGCCAGTCGCGGTAGAACTGATCGGGCATGCCGGCAAAGCGCCAGATGGCGTCAAGAGCCAGGTTGATGGCGTTGAACTCGATGTGCGCGATTGCGTGAATCAGCACCGCACGGCCACCCGCCGTGGCAGGCGAGCGGCGTGCCACGGCGGTGTGGTGCAGCAGCTCGGGCCGGGCGGGCCGGCCGGGCAGGGTGTGCGCGTGCGGCGGTGTGATGGTTGCCTGGTTTGCTATTGAAAAAATAGCTGATTGCGCTTGCATATCAAGGGCTGCAGACGATTTTTCCTCAGGACTGGTGAGATGCAAGACCTCCAGGGCACGTTGGCGAAGCTCCATCCCTACAATTCTAGGGTGACGTACATACTTAACGCGTAACCAAGGCGTAACCAACGGAGACATCAACACGATGGCGATATATGAACTGGATGGCGTGGCGCCGCAGGTGGCTGCATCGGCCTGGGTGGCCGACAGTGCCCAGGTGATCGGCGACGTGCAACTGGCGGGCGATGCCAGCGTGTGGTTTGGCACTGTGGTGCGCGGCGACACGGCGCGCATCAGCATTGGCGCCGGCACCAATGTGCAGGATGCCAGCGTGCTGCACGCCGACCTGGGCCAGCCGCTGGTGATTGGCGAGCGCGTCACCGTGGGCCACCAGGTCATGCTGCATGGCTGCACGATTGGCGACGAGTCGCTGATCGGCATCGGTGCCATCGTGCTCAACGGCGCCCGCATCGGCCGCAATTGCCTGGTTGGCGCTGGAGCCCTGGTCACCGAGGGCAAGGAGTTCCCTGACGGCTCCATGATCCTGGGCAGCCCGGCGCGCGTGGTGCGCCAGCTCACGCCCGAGCAGATCGAGGGGCTGCGCCGCAGCGCGCAGCACTACATTGACAACGCGCACCGCTTCAAGGCGGGTCTGCGCAAGCTGGGTTGAGCGCCTGGCAATTGACTGACTGGAAACACCGCGTGTCTGAACTGCACAAGTTTTTGTTCGATGGCCTGCCCGTGCGGGGCATGATCGTGCGCCTGACCGGCGCCTGGACCGAGCTGCTGCGCCGCCGCGCGGACAACACCGAAACGGGCCCGTACCCCCAGCCCGTGAGCGAGCTGCTGGGCGAGATGGCCGCCGCTGGCGTGCTGATGCAGTCCAACATCAAGTTCAACGGCGCGCTAGTACTGCAGGTGTTTGGCGACGGGCCGGTCAAGCTGGCCGTGGCCGAGGTGCAGTCAGACCTCAGCCTGCGCGCCACCGCATCGATCCAGGGCGAGCTGCCTGCCGGTGCCAGCCTGTCCGACATGGTCAACGTGGGCGGCGGCGGGCGCTGCGCCATCACGCTGGACCCCAAGAACCGCCTGCCCGGCCAGCAGCCCTACCAGGGTGTGGTGCCGTTGCACGGCGACCGGGGTGAGAAACTGCACAAACTCAGCGACGTGCTGCAGCACTACATGCTGCAGTCCGAGCAACTGGACACCACGCTGGTGCTGGCCGCCAACGACCAGGTGGCCGCGGGCCTGTTGATTCAGCGCATGCCGATCAAGGGCGAGGCCAACCTGGCCGGTGGCCGCAGCCGCGGCGACGAGGACCAGATTGGCCTGAGCGAGGACTACAACCGCATTGCCACGCTGGCAGCCAGCCTGACGCGCAGCGAGCTGCTGACGCTGGACGTGGACACCATCCTGCGCCGCCTGTTCTGGGAGGAGAAACTGCTGCGCTTTGCGCCCCAGCAGGGCGACAGCGGTCCCCGCTTTGCGTGCTCGTGCAGCCGCGAGCGTGTGGGCAACATGCTGCGCAGCCTGGGTGCCGAGGAAATCGACAGCATCCTGGCCGAGCGCGGCGCCGTCGATGTGGGCTGTGAATACTGCGGCCAGCAGTACCACTTTGATGCGGTGGATGCGGCGCAGCTGTTCACCGAACCGGGCAAGCAGCCGCCTGCGCCATCGCGCGTGCAGTAAGGGCGGGTGAGCAGCCGGTCTGCCGCCGCCTCAGACGGCGGGCTCCAGGCCGCGCAGTGCGGTGAACAGTCGGTGCTCGCACTGTGGTTGCACGCAGTCCTCGCAGCCCCGTACGCGCAGTCTGTGACGGTCATTGCATTCGTCCGTCAGGCGGTCTTGCTGCTGGCCGATGGGTTTGTGGTCAAAAGTGGCTCTAGCCCTTGTAATACCAGCGCTGCCAGCTATTAAATCAGTAGCTTGCAAGGCATTGCGCAACTGCGTCGGGGCAGGCCCATAAAGCACCTGGTAGGCCGTGCCGACACTGGCCAGGGCGGCGCGCAGTTGCAACTCCTGCGCGTCGGGGATGTCGCGGGCGCACAGCAGTGTCAGGTCTGGCAGCGATCCCGGCAGGTCAGGGCCGGTCGCGGTGACACAAAGGCTGGGGCGCTGCAGCGCAAGGGCACGCTCCAAGGCGGTACAGGCGTCCGCGTCCGAGCCCAGGATGGCGACACGCACCGCGGCCAGGCCGTGTGCGGTGCTCACTTGCGGGCCGGGGTGACATGCACATAAATCTCGCCGGGCTTGACCATGCCCAGCTCGCTGCGCGCTTTTTCTTCGACCATCTCCAGGCCGTCTTTCAGGTCTTGCACTTCGGCGGCCAGGCGCTCGTTGGCCAGCATGGCCCGGTCATTGGCGGCCTGCTGTGCGGCGATCTGGCGGCGCAGCTCTTCGACGTGGCCGACGCTGCCACGCCCCGTCCACAGCTGCGCGTGAATGCCCACGAGCAGCACCAGCAGGGCGATCGGAACGATGCGTGGGCCCATGTCAGAGCACGCCGGTGGCGGAGCCGGGGCTTAGCGCAGGTTGTAGAACGCAGCGCGGCCGGGGTAGTGGGCGATGTCGCCCAGGTCTTCCTCGATGCGCAGCAGCTGGTTGTACTTGGCGATGCGGTCCGAGCGCGACAGCGAGCCGGTCTTGATCTGACCAGCATTGGTGCCCACGGCAATGTCGGCAATGGTGCTGTCTTCCGTCTCGCCCGAGCGGTGGCTGATCACGGCGGTATAGCCGGCGCGCTTGGCCATCTCGATGGCGGCGAAGGTCTCGGTCAGCGTGCCGATCTGGTTGATCTTGATGAGGATCGAGTTGGCGATCTGCTTGTCGATGCCTTCCTTCAGGATCTTGGTGTTGGTGACGAACAGGTCGTCGCCCACCAGTTGCACGTTCTGGCCCAGGCGCTCGGTCAGCAGCTTCCAGCCATCCCAGTCGCCCTCGGCCATGCCGTCTTCGATGGAAATGATGGGGTACTTGTCCACCCAGGTGGCCAGCATGTCGGTCCACTGCTGGGCCGTGAGCTTCAGGTCGCCTTCGCCTTCCAGCACGTAGTGGCCGTCCTTGAAGAATTCGCTGGCGGCGCAGTCCAGGCCCAGGGCGATCTGCTCGCCGGGGGTGTAACCCGCATCCTGGATGGCCTGCAGAATCAGGCGCAGCGCGGCTTCGTGGTTCTCGACGCTGGGAGCAAAGCCGCCTTCGTCGCCCACTGCCGTGCTCATGCCCTTGTCGTGGATGATTTTTTTCAGCGCATGGAACACCTCGGCGCCCCAGCGCACGGCTTCGCGGAAAGAGGGGGCGCCCACGGGGATGATCATGAACTCTTGCAGATCCAGGCTGTTGTTGGCGTGCGCGCCGCCGTTGATGACGTTCATCATCGGTACGGGCAACTGCATGCCGCCCATGCCGCCCAGGTAGCGGTACAGCGGCAGGCCGGATTCTTCGGCGGCGGCGCGGGCCACGGCCATCGATACCGCCAGCATCGCGTTGGCGCCCAGGCGGCTCTTGTTGTCGGTGCCGTCCAGGTCGATCAGGGTCTTGTCCAGGAAGGCTTGTTCCGATGCATCCAGGCCCAGAACGGCTTCGCTGATTTCGGTGTTGATGTGTTCCACGGCCTTGAGCACGCCCTTGCCCAGGTAGCGGCTCTTGTCGCCGTCGCGCAGTTCGATGGCCTCGCGGCTGCCGGTGGAGGCGCCCGACGGCACGGCGGCGCGGCCCATCACGCCCGATTCCAGCAGCACGTCGCACTCGACGGTGGGGTTGCCGCGGCTGTCCAATACTTCACGGCCTACGATGTCAACAATGGCACTCATGGTTTTCCTTTGATGGGAAGTTTTAAATTTCTCAGGCCATTTTGGCCTGTAGCGCTTATCTAATAAGCGCTGCCAGCTATCAAAAATATACCGCGGATCAGGCGCTGAAGTCGTTTTCGAGAAAGCCGTGCTGCTTGGTGACGGTGTCCAGCTGCACCAGCGTCTCCAGCAAGGCCTTCATGTGCCTGAGCGGCACGGCGTTGGGCCCGTCCGACCAGGCCTCTGCGGGCTTGGGATGGGTTTCCATGAACAGGCCCGCCACGCCCACGGCCACGCCAGCGCGGGCCAGCACAGGCACCATCTCGCGCGCGCCGCCACTCACGGCGCCCAGGCCGCCGGGCTTTTGCACCGAATGGGTCACGTCGAACACCACGGGCGCGCCGCTTTTGCGCATCTCGGCCAGGCTGGTCATGTCGGCGACCAGGTTGTTGTAGCCAAAGCTCACGCCGCGCTCGCAGGCCAGGAAGCGGTCTTGCGACAGGCCCGCCTCGGCGGCGGCAGCGCGCGCTTTGTCGATGACGTTCTTCATGTCCCAGGGTGCCAGAAACTGGCCCTTTTTGATGTTCACCGGCTTGCCGCTTTGGGCCACAGCGCGGATGAAGTCGGTCTGACGGCACAAAAAGGCAGGGGTTTGCAGCACATCGACCACGCTGGCCACCTCAGGCACCTGGGAGACTTCGTGCACATCGGTCAGGATAGGCAGCTGCAGCTGGCGGCGCACTTCATCGAGGATCTTCAGCCCGGCCTCAAGCCCCACGCCGCGCTGGCTGGTGCCCGACGACCGGTTGGCCTTGTCGAAAGAGCCTTTGTAGATCAGCGCAATGTCCAGCGCCGAGCAAATCTCTTTCAGGTGCCCCGCGACGTCCAGCGACATCTGCAGGCTTTCGATGGAGCAGGTGCCCGCAATCAGGAAGAAGCGCTGGTCCAGGCCGACGTTGAATCCGCACAGTTGCATAGGGGCCTGCCTCAGACTTTCGCTTGCTTTTGGTGATCCACAGCCGCCTTGACGAAGGCATTGAACAGCGGGTGGCCGTTCCAGGGCGTGGACTTGAACTCGGGGTGAAACTGCACGCCGATGTACCAGGGGTGTACGCTTTGCGGCAGCTCGACGATCTCGGTCAGGTGCTCGCGCTGCGTCAGCGCCGATATCACCAGGCCGGCCGCGCGCAGCTTGTCCAGATACTGCACGTTGGCTTCGTAGCGGTGGCGGTGGCGCTCGGTCACCACTTCGCCATAGATGCGGTGGGCCAGTGTGCCCGGCTGCACGTCGGAGGACTGCGCGCCCAGGCGCATGGTGCCGCCCAGGTCGGAGTTGGCATCGCGTGTCTTGATGGTGCCGTCCTCGTCCTGCCACTCGGTGATGAGGGCGATCACCGGGTGCTTGCAGTGCGCATCGAACTCGGTGGAGTTGGCGCCCGTCAGGCCCGCCACATGGCGCGCATATTCAATGGTGGCCACCTGCATACCCAGGCAGATGCCCAGGTAGGGCACCTTGTGCTCCCGCGCATACCGGGCGGCGGAGATCTTGCCTTCCACGCCGCGGCTGCCAAAGCCGCCTGGCACCAGGATGGCGTCATACGCTGCCAGCTGCTGCGCGGCGTTGTCGTCGGTGATGGTCTCCGAATCGACATGGGTGATCTTCACGCGCACATGGCTTTGCATGCCGGCGTGCTTGAGCGCTTCGTTGACGGACTTGTACGCGTCCGACAGTTCCACGTACTTGCCCACCATGGCAATTTGCACCTCGCCCTGCGGGTGCTCAGTCTCGTGAACCAGGTCGTCCCAGCGCTTGAGCTGGGCGGGCGGCGTGTTCAGGCGCAGCTTGTCGCAGATCAGCCCGTCCAGGCCCTGCTCGTGCAGCATGCGCGGCACCTTGTAGATGGTGTCCACATCCCACATGGAGATCACGCCCCAGGCGGGCACGTTGGTGAAGAGCGAAATCTTCTCGCGCTCTTCGTCGGGCACCGCGTGCAGGGCGCGGCACAGCAGCGCGTCGGGCTGTATGCCGATTTCGCGCAGCTTTTGCACCGTGTGCTGTGTAGGCTTGGTCTTGAGTTCGCCGGCCGCGGCAATCCACGGCAGGTACGTCAGGTGCACGAAGGCCGAGTTGTTGGGCCCCAGCTTCAACGACAGCTGGCGCACGGCCTCCAGGAAAGGCAGCGACTCGATGTCGCCCACCGTGCCCCCAACCTCGCAGATGGCTACATCCACCGCGTCAGGCGTGCCGATGCCGGCGCCGCGCTTGATGAACTCCTGGATTTCATTGGTCACGTGCGGGATCACCTGCACCGTCTTGCCCAGGTAGTCGCCGCGGCGTTCTTTTTCGAGCACGCTTTGGTAGATGCGGCCAGTGGTGAAGTTGTTGGCCTGCTTCATGCGCGTTTCGATGAAACGCTCGTAGTGGCCCAGGTCCAGGTCGGTTTCGGCCCCGTCGTCGGTCACGAAGACCTCACCATGCTGGAAGGGCGACATGGTGCCCGGGTCCACGTTGATGTAGGGGTCGAGCTTGATGAGGGTGACTTTGAGACCCCGCGATTCGAGGATCGCGGCAAGGGAGGCTGAGGCGATTCCCTTGCCCAGGGAAGACACCACACCGCCGGTGACGAAGACGAATTTGGTCATGTCTTTGATGGTGGTGGGAAATCGGAATTATAGAGTTGAGCCCGCTTGCGTCCTGCCGTGCCGTGGCCTTGCCCCGCCTTTCTGTCTGCTAAATTGCGCCCCCATGAATGCACTTGCTGGCAAACACATTGTTCTGGGCCTGAGCGGCGGCGTGGCCTGCTACAAATCTGCGCAGCTGTGCCGCCTGCTGGTGAAGGCCGGTGCCAGCGTGCAGGTGGTGATGACCGAGGCGGCGGAGCAGTTCATCACGCCCGTGACCATGCAGGCGCTGTCGGGGCGGGCGGTGTACGCGTCGCAGTGGGATACGCGTGAGGCCAACAACATGCCCCACATCAACCTGAGCCGCGAGGCCGACGCCATCCTGATCGCGCCCTGCAGCGCTGACTTCATCGCGCGGCTGGTGCAGGGGCGGGCCGATGAGTTGCTGAGCCTGATGTGCCTGGCGCGGCCCATTGACCGCGTGCCGCTGCTCGTCGCACCCGCCATGAACCGCGAGATGTGGGCCCACCCCGCCACACGGCGCAACCTGGCCCAGGTGGAGCAGGACGGGGCTTTCGTGCTGGGTGTGGGCAATGGCGATCAGGCCTGCGGCGAGACGGGCGACGGCCGTATGTTGGAGGCCGAGGAGCTCATGGAAGAGCTGGCGGCCTTTTTTGCCCCCAAACGGCTCGCGGGCGAGCGGGTACTGATCACGGCAGGGCCTACCTTCGAGGCGATTGACCCGGTGCGCGGCATCACCAACCTGTCCAGCGGCAAGATGGGCTTTGCCATTGCGCGCGCTGCGCGCGAGGCGGGCGCCGAGGTCACGCTAGTGGCCGGGCCGGTGCACCTGCCCACGCCGCGGGGCGTGCGGCGCATCGATGTGATTTCTGCGCAAGATATGCTTGAAGCCATTGTCGGACAGACGCAGGAAGCTACTGTATTTATAGCGACAGCAGCCGTTGCCGACTGGCGACCTGCCAGGGCTGCCGACCAGAAGATCAAGAAGGACGGATCGGGTCAGGTGCCCGCGCTGTCCTTTGTGGAGAACCCCGACATCCTCGCCACCGTCGCGCAGTCGCAGCGCGCGCGCGCCGGCCAGCTGTACTGCGTGGGCTTTGCCGCCGAAAGCGAAAACCTGCTGCAGCACGCCAGCGCCAAGCGCGAGCGCAAGGGCGTGCCACTGCTGGTGGGCAACATCGGTCCTGCGACCTTCGGCCAGGACGACAACGCACTGCTGCTCATCGACGAGCATGGCAGCCATGAACTGCCGCGCGCGAGCAAGGCCGAACTGGGCCGGCAGCTCGTCACCGAGATCGCGCGGCGACTGCAAACCCCATCATGAAAATCGACGTCAAAATTCTCGATCCGCGCATGGCGGATCAGCTGCCTGCTTACGCTACGCCCGGCAGCGCGGGGCTGGATCTGCGTGCCTGCCTGGACGCGCCGCTCACGCTGCAGCCCAACGCATGGCAACTGGTGCCCACCGGGATTGCCATCTACCTTAAAGACCCCGGCTACGCTGCACTGATCTTGCCGCGCTCGGGCCTGGGTCACAAGCACGGCATCGTGCTGGGCAACCTAGTGGGGTTGATCGACAGCGATTACCAGGGCCAGCTCATGGTCAGCGCCTGGAACCGCAGCGACCAGGCCTTCACCCTGCAGCCCATGGAGCGCCTGGCGCAGCTGGTCATCGTGCCCGTGGTGCAGGCGCAGTTCAACGTGGTGACCGACTTTCCGGCCAGCGAGCGCGGCGAGGGCGGATACGGCTCCACGGGCAAGCATTGAAGCCCATGCAGACTCGCCGCTACCAACGCGGTGGCGGCTCTAGTGCGGGTTTCAGTGAATCAGGTCGCTGCCGGGCGCTTGCGGTTGCACGCGAAAGAAGCCCGTGCCTGCCGTGCCGCGGCCGATTTCTTCTTCAGTGGCTTCGCGCACGGCGTGCACCTTGAGCTGCAGGCGCAGCGCAATGCCCGCCAGGGGGTGATTGCCATCCAGCACCACATGCTCCGGGTAGATTTGCGCGATGGTGTAGAGCGCATCGCGGGGCGCCTCGGGGTTGATGCCGGCAGGCAGGGACGTGCCTTCGAAGGTCATGCCTTCTTCGATGTCCGCAGGAAAGAAATGGCGCGGCTCCAGAAACAGCAGCTTGTCCTGGTAGTCGCCAAAAGCCTCCTCGGGCTCCAGGTGCAGCGACAGTGTGGCGCCCACACCGTGGCCTTGCAGCGCCTGCTCGATGCGCGCCAGCAGGTCGTCGCCGCCCACCAGGAATTCGACGGGATCGTCGAGCACGTCCAGCTCTTCGTCCAGCGTGTCTTTCAGGACCCAGGTCAAAGCGACCACACATTGTTCGGTAATTTCCATAGGAGAATTGTCGCAGTTCACTGCCTTGCCGCGCGCGCGGCTATTCAATTTCATGGACGTTCAACAACCGCTGGCCTTGCTCGGGGGCCTGAGCCCGGCGCAATTCATGCGTCGTCACTGGCACAAGAAGCCCTTGCTGGTGCGGCAGGCCATCCCGGGTTTCAAACCGACGGTGGGCCGTGCGGCGCTGTTCGAGCTGGCCGGTCGCGAAGAGGTCGAGTCCCGCTTCATCCAGCACAAGGAAGGGCAATGGCTGCTGCGCCACGGGCCTTTGGCGCGGCGTTCGTTGCCCTCGCTGACTACGCCTGAGTGGACTGTGCTGGTGCAGGGCGTGGACCTGCATGACGATGCCACGCACGCCTTGATGCAGCAGTTTCGCTTTGTGCCTGAGGCGCGGCTGGATGACCTGATGATCAGCTTCGCCAGCGACGGAGGCGGCGTGGGGCCGCACTTTGACAGCTACGACGTGTTTTTGCTGCAGGCCCATGGCAAACGGCGCTGGCGCATCGGCCGGCAAAAGAACCTGGCACTGCGCGAGGGGCTGCCGCTCAAGATACTGGCCAGCTTCGAGCCCGAAGAGGAGTACGTGCTGGAGCCAGGCGACATGCTGTATCTGCCGCCGCGCTGGGCGCACGACGGTATCGCAGAGGGCGCGTGCATGACTTATTCCATTGGTTTTCGCTCGCCCAACCGCGCGGGGCTGGCCCACGAAGTACTGCTGCGGTTGGCTGACGCTGCAGTGGACGAGGAGGCGTCGCCCATCTACCGCGACCCCGGGCAGCAGGCCGTTGCAGGCCCCGGCGCCATTCCTGCTGAGTTGCAGGATTTTGCAAGGCAGGCCGTGCAGCACGCGCTGCAGCAGCCCCTGGCGCTGGAGTGCGCCCTGGGCGAGGCGCTGACCGAGCCCAAGCCCAATGTGTGGTTCGAGCCCGCAGAGGCTGCGGGCATGCTGGAGAGCGTGGTGCTGGACCGGCGCACCTGCATGATGTATGACGACCAGCATGTGTTTATCAATGGCGAAAGTTACCTGGCGTCGGGGCCGGATGCCGCGCTGATGCGGCGCCTGGCCGATGAGCGGCGGTTGATGCCGGGTGATCTGGCAAAGGCCAGCGATGATGCGCTGGAGCTGTTGTCGTCGTGGTGTGAGTCAGGCTGGGCGCACGCCGGTCTGTCGGGTTGATCTGGCCCGCACGACGGCCTGGTAAGGTGTTGACGATGCAGGCCAGGGGGTGTGACGAACATGGATGAACACAGCGCAGCTGCGCAGCCGCAGCCCTTGCCCTCGGGGCGATTCGAGGGGCGTGAGGCGTTTCAGCAATTGGTGCGCGACGCCATCGCCTGCGCTGCAGCCGAAGACTGGCCTGCATTGCTGCTGTGCGACCCCAATTTCCATGACTGGCCACTGGGTGAGCGGGCGGTGACCGAGTCGCTGCAGCAATGGGCGCGCACCGGCCGGCATTTCGTCATGATTGCGGCGGATTTCAACGCGATCGTTCGCAGGCATGCCCGTTTTGTGCAATGGCGCGTGCGCTGGGACCACATCATCGTTTGCCGCAAGGCCAGCGTGGCCGACCCGCAAGAGTTGCCCAGTGCCCTCTGGTCGCAGCGCTGGGTGCTGCAGCGCCTTGACCCGCTGCGCTGCAACGGGGTGACGAGCAGCGAGCCCGAGCGATGCGTGCTGATGCGTGAATCTCTGGATGAGTGGCTGGATCGCAAGAGCACCCCGGCCTTTCCGGCTTCGGTGCTGGGGCTATGAGGGTGACAGGGGCCGCAAATGCGGCGGAAACCGTCTTTGATGCAGATGCTTTTCGCTAATCGCTGCGTCAGATCCGACGGCCGTCAGGTACCTTCGGGGAGTCTGTGTTTTATTGCAATCCTGGTAAAGGCCAGGTCAGCATTTGGCGTTATCCACTATTGACGAAAACTTCCTATAATTTCCGGCTGGTACCGCCCTTGATGTAGGCCTGTTGATCGGGTCGTGCGTTATTGCGAGGGCTACCGCCGCAAAATGCGGGTGTCGTGGCATTTCACAACAATCTTTTGTCCTTATAGGAAATCCAAATGAAGAACTCTGTCGTCCTGGCTGCTCTGATCGCTGCTGCTGCCCTGGCCGCTTGCGGCAAAAAAGAAGAGCCCGCACCGGCGCCGGCTCCTGTGGAAGCTCCTGCTGCCGCTCCCGCCCCCGCTCCTGTAGAAGCTGCCGCTTCTGCAGCGGTCGAAGCCGCTTCCGAGGCTGCACAGGCAGCTGCTGGCGCGGCCAGCGACGTTGTTGACGCAGCCAAGGCCGCCGCGGACGCTGCCGCTGCCGCTGCTGCTGCCGCTGGCGCTGCATCTGCTGTTGCCAAGTAATTGGCCCGCTGTTGCCGGGCTGGATGGCCTGGCACGCAAGCGTAAAAAGCCCCAGCCTGACGGCCGGGGCTTTTTATTTTTGGATTGTCTTTTTCTCGTTCAGCGCAGCACGTACATGGGGGCGCTGACATGTTCTGAGGCCGGTCTGAACCGGCCGCAAAACCACACCAGTTCCTTGAGGGTTTCTGGTGCGGCGGTGATGGGAGGTTACTTCAGATCGTCGGCCAGCACACGCAGGATGCGCTGGGCGTCGGCGGAAGATTCGGGGGTGCCGGCTGCGTTCAATACCGAAACCGTGCTCAGGTTGTCCTCGCTGCGCACCACGATGCGGTATTTGAGTGGCGATGCGGTGTCGGCAGAGCGACTGAAGAGTTTGCCGAAAAAGCCCTTTTCTTTCTTTTCTGCCGGGGCCACGTAACGCACGAAGTAAACACCCTGGCTGCGGTCGCGGTCTTCCACGGTGAAGCCTGTGCGATCCAGCGACACGCCAACCCGTCGCCATGCGCGGTCGAAACCTTCATCCAGCTGCACCACCGGCACGTTGTTGACCGTGGCCATGCGTGCGGCAGGCGTGGCGGGAAGGGGAGCGGCTGTGGCGGCTTTGGATTGCTCTTCGCTCACGCCGAGTTTCACCATCAGGCGGCGCAGGAATTCGGTTTCCAGTTCGGGGTCGGACGGGCGCGGCTGCCAGACCGTGCTGTCCTTCTGGCTGCTGGTATAGACCTCGACCATGCCGCGGTGGCTGACGTAGATTTCTGTGCTGCCGGTGGCGCCGCGTTCCAGGCGGGTGCGGAATTTGTCGCGCTCGCCCGTGGAATACAGCGAGTCGAAGACCTTGCCGATGGTCGAGCGGATGATGTCTTGCGGCAGCTTGGCGCGGTTTTCTGCCCAATCGGTTTCGAGGATGCCCAGATTGGGCTGCTCCAGGGTATAGACGAAGCCGTTTTCCAGCCAGAAGTCGCGCACCGGATCCCAGAGCTGGTCAGCGGGGCGGTCCACCACCAGCCAGCGCTGGTTGCCGTCGCGTTCAATGCGCACGTCACCGATGGACTTGGGCGCTGCATTGGCCGAGCCGCGTGGCTGCTGCGCCTGGCCGGCTTCGAAGGCCGCCGCCGACACCACGCCGCCGGGCACGGCGTAGCGCGTGTCGCGCGAGAGCTGGCGCAGATCCGGAGGGACCTCCAGCGTGGCGCCCTTGGTGGCGCTTTTGTAGTCGATCTTGTCGGTCTCCAGCACGGAGCAGGCGGACAGGGTCATGGCAAGGCCCAGCAGGCCCAGGCGGGTGGTAGCGTTCACGCGAAAATCCTCATTGATCCAAGTGCGGCCAGGGTGCGTCGAAAACCGCTGCGGTCTGGCGTCAGGCTGGGTGAATTGGAGCGGGCCCTCAGAGCAGGCCTGCGGCGCGCAGGGCCGCCTCGACAACGGCTTCGTTGCCCTGGCTCAGGGGTGTCATGGGCAGGCGCAGGGTGCCGCCGCACAGGCCCATGCGCTGCATGGCCCATTTGACGGGAATGGGGTTGGCTTCGACAAACAGGTGCTTGTGCACCGGCATCAGGCGAAACTGGATCTCCATGGCGCGCCGGGTGTCACCGGCAAGCGCCGCCACGCACAACTCACTCATCAGGCGCGGTGCTACGTTGGCCGTCACGCTGATGTTGCCCTGGCCGCCGCACAGCATCAGCGCCACTGCCGTGGGGTCGTCGCCGGAATACACGGCAAAGCCCTTGGGCACGTCGCGGATGAGCCACTGCGCGCGTTCGATGTTGCCGGTGGCTTCCTTGATACCCACGATGCCAGGCACCTGGGTCAGGCGCAGCACGGTCTCGTGATGCATGTCGGCCACCGAGCGGCCAGGCACGTTGTACAGCACCATGGGCAGGTCGCCCACGGCCTCGGCTATTGATCTGAAGTGGCGGTACTGGCCTTCCTGCGTGGGTTTGTTGTAGTAGGGCACGACCTGCAGCTGGCTGTCTGCGCCCACCTTCTTGGCAAAGCGCGCCAGCTCGATGGCTTCGTGCGTGGAGTTGGCACCGCAGCCCGCCATGACCGGCACGCGCCCTGCAGCCTGCTCGACGGCTACGCGGATGATTTCGCAGTGTTCGTCCACATTCACCGTGGGGGACTCGCCCGTGGTGCCCACGACGCCGATGCAGTTCGTGCCTTCCTGGATATGCCAGTCGATGAGTTTGCGAAGCGTGGGGTAGTCCACGCTGCCGTCGTCAT
The DNA here is from genome assembly GCF_050251835.1 of Diaphorobacter sp. NCBI lineage: Bacteria > Pseudomonadati > Pseudomonadota > Betaproteobacteria > Burkholderiales > Comamonadaceae > Diaphorobacter > Diaphorobacter sp. The sequence goes on from NZ_JBFWLZ010000002.1 coordinate 114,461, forward strand.
GCATGGGGGTGACGAGGGCGACGATGCTGCCCGTAAGGGTGGCGCTGGAAGAGGTCATGTCCGTGTTCAAAAACGGTAAAAGGGCATTCTAACTAGGGAGCGCCGTGCAGCGGCAAGCGAATGGGGCCATGGTGCGATGCTGGTTCGCGCACGGCGGCGATGCGCTGCACGAAGCGTGCGGGGTTGTCCAGATAGCCGTCTTCGTAGGCAACCACGCGCAAGTCCCGGCAGACCTGCAGCAACTCGCCCGGTTGCAGCAAAAAATCGGCCCGCGCGGGCCGGCCGACGGTCTCGTTGCCTTGCGCAAAGGTTTCGTACAGCAGCACGCCGCCGGGCGCCACGCTGTCCACGAGGGTGGGCAGCAGCGGCCGCCACAGGTAATTGGTGACCACCACGCCGGCAAAGTGGCGCCCGGGCAGGGGCCAGGGGCCGGCCTCGATGTCGGCTGCAATGGCTTCGCCCAGATGTGCTATTGAATTAATAGCTTCTTGCGATTTATCTACGCCGGTTACAGGGTGATTCCGCTCATAAAACCAGCGCATGTGGCGCCCAAGTCCGCAGGCCACATCCAGCACGGCGCCGCCCGGCGGCACCAGGTGCGACCAGCGCTGTATCCAGTCGGACGGGGCTTGTGCGCCGTGGTGCGCGGGCGTGGCGGTGACTTGCATAGTCAGAAGCACGCCCAGACCTGGTCGGCCAGCGTGAGCATGAAGTCTGGCTGCAGATACAGCATGAATACCGCCAGCAACACCAGCAGGGCAGTGGCGGCGCCCAGCCATTTCAAGGCGGTGGCGCGCGCTTTCATGCCCCGGCCCCATGCGGTACGGTGCGCGCTATGGCGCCCTCGCGCACCGGCATGTTGACCAGCGCTGCCAAGACCCCCAGCGCGATGGCCAGGCACCACACGATGTCGTAGCTGCCCGTGCGGTCATACAGGTAGCCGCCCAGCCACACCCCCATGAAGCTGCCTAGCTGGTGGCTGAAGAACACGAAGCCGCTGAGCATGGACAGGTGCTGCACGCCGAAAATCTGCGCCACCAGGGCGTTGGTGGGCGGCACCGTGGACAACCACAGCGCGCCGATCACGGCCGAGAACACATAGACCGACATGGGCGACAGCGGCACCAGCAAAAACACACTGATGGCCACGGCGCGCGCAAAGTAAATGAAGGCCAGTATGTGGCGCTTGGGCATGCGCTGGCCCAGCGACCCCGCAATGTAGGTGCCAAACACGTTGAACAGCCCGATCAGCGCCAGCGCATAGCTGGCCACCTGGGGCGTCAGACCCTGATCGCGCAGATAGCTGGGCATGTGCACGCCGATGAAAACCACCTGAAAGCCGCAAACAAAGTAACCCGCGGTGAGCAGCAAAAAGCTGCGGTAGCGCAGCGCCTCGGCAAAAGCCTCGCGCACGGACTGGGTGCGTTTGAGGGGCGCGCTGCCGTGAAAGCCGGGCTCGCGCAGGCCGAAGGCCAGGGGCACGATCAAGAGCACCATGGCCGAGAGCACCAGCAGTGCCTCCTGCCAGCCCAGGCGCAAGATCAGCAGGCCCTCCAGCGGCACCATCAGAAACTGCCCGAACGAACCCGCCGCCGCAGCCACGCCCATGGCCCATGAGCGCTTGTCGGCCGCAATCTGCCGGCCCAGCACGCCGTAGATGATGGCGTAGGTGGTGCCCGCCTGCGCCGCGCCGATCAGCACGCCCGTGGTCAGCGCAAACAGCAGCGGCGTGGGCGACAGCGCCATGCCGGCCAGCCCCAGCGCATAAAGCCCCGCACCGCCGATCAGCACGCGAAAGGCGCCCAGCCGATCAGCCAGCATGCCGCCGACAATGCCAAACAGCCCCCACGACAGGTTCTGGATGGCCATGGCCAGCGCAAAAGTCTGGCGCGTCCAGCCCATGTCCTGGGTGACGGGTTGCAGCCATAGGCCGAAGCCGTGGCGAATACCCATGGACAGGGTGACGATGGCGGCGCCGCAGATCAAGACCTGGGCCATGGACAGTTTTCGGGTGGCATCGTGCATCCGGCGACTGTAGCGAAAAACCGGTGACACCTGCTCGAGGCCTCGTGTCAGCCAAAAAACGACGTCCGTCGGTCTTTATCCTGGCTTTATATCCAGCCCTACAATGCGCCGCCATGGCAGTCAAACCCGCATCCACTCCGGCCAGCGACTATTCAGAAGGCTCGATCCGCGTCCTCAAGGGCCTGGAGCCCGTCAAGCAGCGGCCCGGCATGTACACCCGCACCGACAACCCCCTGCACATCATCCAGGAGGTGCTGGACAACGCCGCCGACGAGGCGCTGGCGGGCTTTGGCAAGAAGATCAAGGTCATCCTGCATGCCGACGGCTCGGTCAGCGTCGAGGACGACGGCCGCGGCATTCCCTTCGGCCTGCACCCCGAGGAGAACGCGCCGGTGGTTGAGCTGGTGTTCACCCGGCTGCACGCGGGCGGCAAGTTCGACAAGGGCAAGGGCGGGGCCTACAGCTTCTCGGGCGGCCTGCACGGCGTGGGCGTGAGCGTGACCAACGCCCTGGCCACGCGCCTGGAGGTGACCACCCACCGCGAGGGCCAGGTGGCGCGCCTGGTGTTCGCGGGCGGCGATGTGATCGAGCCTCTGGCGGCCCGCCCCCTGCAGACGGGCGAGCGCAAGCAGGGCACTACCGTGCGCGTGTGGCCCGACGCCAAATACTTTGAATCCAGCCAGCTGCCGCTGACGGAACTCACCCACCTGCTGCGCAGCAAGGCGGTGCTGATGCCGGGCGTCACGGTGCAGCTGGTCCAAGAGAAAACCCGCGACACCCAGACCTGGCAGTACAAGGGCGGCCTGCGCGACTACCTGGCGCAGACCCTGAATGCCGATCCGGTGATCCCGCTATTCGAAGGCGAAGGCTTTGCCGACCGTCACCACGAGAGCTTTGCCGAAGGCGAGGGCGCAGCGTGGTGTGTGGGCTTCACCGAAGAGGGCGCCCCGGTGCGCGAGAGCTACGTCAACCTGATCCCCACCAGCGCCGGCGGCACCCATGAAAGCGGCCTGCGTGACGGACTGTTCCAGGCCGTGAAGAGCTTTATCGAGCTGCACAGCCTGCTGCCCAAGGGTGTGAAGCTGATGCCCGAGGACGTGTTCGCACGCGCCAGCTATGTGCTGGCCGCCAAGGTGCTGGACCCGCAGTTCCAGGGGCAGATCAAAGAGCGGCTGAACTCGCGCGACGCGGTGCGGCTGGTGTCAGGCTTCGTGCGCCCGGCGCTCGAACTTTGGCTCAACCAGCATGTGGACTTCGGCAAAAAGCTGGCCGAACTGGCCATCAAGGCCGCGCAGACGCGCCAACGGGCCGGCCAGAAGGTCGAAAAGCGCAAGGGCTCGGGTGTGGCCGTGCTGCCTGGCAAGCTGACCGACTGCGAAAGCCGCGACACCGCCTACAACGAGGTCTTTCTGGTCGAGGGCGACTCGGCCGGCGGCAGCGCCAAGATGGGCCGCGACAAGGAAAACCAGGCCGTGCTGCCACTGCGCGGCAAGGTGCTCAACACCTGGGAGGTGGATCGCGACCGGCTGTTTGCCAACACCGAGGTGCATGACATTTCGGTGGCCATCGGCGTCGATCCGCACGGCCCCCACGATTCGCCGGATCTGTCGGGCCTGCGTTACGGCAAGATTTGCATCCTGAGCGACGCCGACGTGGACGGCTCGCACATCCAGGTGCTGTTGCTCACGCTGTTTTTTCGCCACTTTCCCAGGCTCATCGAGGCCGGGCATGTGTACGTGGCGCGCCCGCCTCTGTACCGCGTGGACGTGCCCGCGCGCGGCAA